>JBGPFV010000115.1:0-7499 GCA_041483535.1 Terriglobia bacterium
CTGCACCGCAATCCCGAACTTTCCTATCACGAGGAGAAGACCGCGGCCAAGATCGCCGGCCAGCTTCGCAAACTCGGATATGACGTTACCACTGGAGTTGGCGGCAACGGCGTGGTCGGGGTGTTCAAGAACGGCACGGGCCCGGTGGTCATGTTGCGCGCGGAACTCGATGCTTTGCCGGTGCCGGAAAAAACGGGGCTCGCGTACGCCAGCCACGTCACCACGCACGACGACCGCGGCGTTGAAGTGCCGGTGATGCACGCCTGCGGCCACGATCTGCACATGGCGATCGGCATCGGAACCGCGGCCCTGCTGGTACAGAATAAGGACCGCTGGCACGGAACCTTTATTTATGTCGGGCAGCCCGCCGAAGAGCGTATCGGCGGCGCCCAGGCCATGATGAAGGATGGCCTGTTCACGCGCTTCCCCAAGCCCGACTTCGTCTTTGGCGTGCACGACAGCAGTGGACTCCCGGCCGGGGAAGTCGGCTACACGCCTGGCTTCAGCGCGGCGAATGCCGATTCGGTGAACGTTACGGTGTACGGAGTCGGCGGCCACGGCTCCGCTCCGCAGCAGACCGTCGATCCCATCGTGATCGCGGCTCGAACCATCGTAAGCTGGCAGACGATTGTGTCGCGCGAAATTGACCCGCGCGAGCCCGCTGTGATTACCGTGGGTGCGATCCACGGCGGCACCAAGAACAACATCATTCCCGACGAAGTCGTGATGCAGTTGACGGTACGCTCCTATAAGGATGAGGTGCGCAAGCATCTGCTGGCATCGATCGAGCGGATCGCGGACGCGGAAGCGGCGGCGGCGGGGGCTCCGAAAAAGCCGCTTATCGAAATCGAGGAAGGCGTCGGCGCGGTGTACAACGATCCTCCCACCACCAACCGCCTGGCGGGGCGCCTGAAGCAGGTTATGGGGGATGCGAAGGTTGTCCTCGGGCGTCCGATTATGGCGAGCGACGATTTTGCCGAATATCGCTCGGCGGGGATTCCGAGCGTGATGCTCGAATTGGGCGCCGTCAACCCGGAGAAATATGCGGAGGCAATGAAAACTGGAGACAGGCTTCCCGGTCCGCATTCTCCTTACTTCGCACCCGATCGCGAACCCAGCCTCAAGACCGGAATCGAAGTGGAGATGGCGGCGATTCTGGAATTGATGGGGAAGCCCTAACAGTCGAGTAGAGACGCGGCTTGCCGCGTCTCGCGCCTCGCCGCGGCTCGGCGCTAGAACCGGAACAGGTACGAAGCCTTCACGAAGAAATTCCTGCCGTCGCTGAGCAATCGGCCGCTGGGATTGTGCAGCAGTACTCCATTCAGGTCCGTTCCGAGCGGCACTGCCAGATTCTCCAGATTGCTGTTATAGCCGACGTAAATGGCCGTGCTGGGGTGCACGAGATAGGTGAACAGGAAATCGGCGTTGAAGTTCTTGGTGGTCTGCAGGGAAGTGAAATACTTATTCGACAGCACCGTACTGTACTGGCCGATGAAGCGGAAGGAAAATTCCCGGGTGAACTGGTAGTTCCACTTGCTGCGGATGATGTGGTTGTTCATGGCTCCGAACGAGCCATCGAGACTGTGCAGGCGGAACATGATGTAAGTGTTGTCGATCTTCAGCGCCCGGGTGGGCCGGACGGTGATGGTCGCGTTGGCGCTCATGCGCCGTGCGAGAAATGGGGTAATCGGAAACTGGGCCAGCGCCTGAATACCGGGCGCATCGTAGTTCACGCGCGTGCCGAAGCGATAGTCGGCGTGCAGCGCAAACTTCCGGAAATAGTTGGTATCGATGGAGAACTCCGTGGTGTGACGAACGTATTTCTGGATGTCGGGAAGCGCCGAGAAGTCCTGGGGCCGCAGCCGTTCCATCTCCTGCGCATACAAAGCGGTCAGGAACGTCTGCCCGATCAGTTCCACCTTCATCGAAGGCATGTAACCTGAATTAATGTGATTTCCTTCGTGATCGTAAATTTGGTAGGTGTCAAACACCGGTCCCCAGGAAATCAGGTGTTTGCCTTCCGGCCGGAAGGTGTACTGGACCCGCTGATCAAGGGTGCGGATATCCTGCTGCGGATCGAAGCCGGTCAGCGTGCGAAAATTGGGACTGCGGTCGGAGTAATCCAGAAAGTAGTGGAACTTGAGTCCATCGCGCTGCAGGACAACTTCCTCGGCATTGCCCGACTGATACCTTCCGGTGGTATTGAACTGGTTGAAAGTACCGTCCTGGGGATTGATGGTGGCGCTGAACACCCCCTGCGCGTTCAGCGTCCAGTGTTTATTCAGGGTGAAGCGCCCGTCAACACCGCCCACGCGGTTGAAGAATCCGTTGACCTCGCGGTCGGCGTAGAGCAGTCCGATCGACGACTGACTGCCGATATCGCGGCTGACACGTCCCACGGCAAAGAGGGCGTGGTGGTCAAACATGGGATTGCTCGCGTCCACTTGCTCTCCCGGCGAGGCGGTGTCGGCCACCAGCAGTCCGACCGCCCACGGGCCGTCTTTGCCGGTCATGCGCACGCCCCATTTTGGGTCGGCAATCCGGCGCGTGAAGACGAGATTGATGGGTGTCTGGAAATAGTTCGAGTTCTCCTGAAAAAAGGGGCGCGTCTCCGGGAAGAAAACCTCGAAGCGCTGGTTGACCGTGATCTGCGGTTGATCGGATTCGATCTGACTGAAGTCGGGATTGGCGGTGGCGTCAATGACGAACTTGTCTTTGAGCACGAGCTTGGCGTCCAGGCCCATCTGCCCGAACGCGGTTCGCCGTGAGTAGAAGACATCGCTCGGATTGTTCGCGTCAATGTCTCGGAACGAGCGCGCGATGCCGTAGGGGATGAGCTGAACGTTGTGGCTCGGCGATATTTTTTCGATACCGGTCGCCGTACCCTCCTGATTGAGCCGTCCCTGGATGCGGCTGGAATAGGGCGGCCAGAAGGCGTCTTCGCTCAAGCGAGGGATCTCGCGGTTCAACAGGATTCCCCAGGTTTGCGGATCGCCCGAAGGGAAGCGCAAGCTGCGAAACGGAATCGCAAACCATACTACGAAACCTTGATCGGTCACTTTTCCGGCCGAGTTCCAGACGGTATCGAACGACGGGTCGAAATCCTGGCCCTCCGTCCACAGGGCATCCAACTGCACCCCCAGAGGGTTGGTGATAAAAGCGTAGGCGCGCCGGTGGTCATGGAAAGTATCGAGCATGATCTCGACCGTGTCGTCGTCGAGGACATCCTCGCGGCGGGAAAGGCGGGCGCGAATTTTCTTAGGCTCGCGGTCGAAGCACACGAAAACAGCGTAAAGATTCTTGTCGTCATATCCGAGGTAGACTTCGGTGCGCTGCGAGATCGGAGCGCCGTCGGTCGGCACCCGTTGCCGGAGGCCTTGCACCATTGCCAGTTTGTCCTTCCAGGCGGGCGCCGGCTCCATGGTAAGAAAGTCTTCCAGGCGGGGTGGGCTGGCGACGCGAGGAATGTGAACCGTGCCGAATTCGGGAGTCTGAGGCAAAAGCGTCTGGGCAAACAAAAGGCGAGGCAAGGCGCACACCAGCAGCAAGAGCAGCCGTCGATAGCCTGTTTCAGTGAGCACGGGTTGTTTCGTCTTAGACGCCTGCATGTTCCATCGGTGAGCAAGCCGGAGAGCGACTTGACGGGTCTCGTTCTTCGGGGAATTACCGTGTTCATTCCATCACAATTATGCGTAAGCGTCATCACATCGCGGACCGGCTGCATGGTGGATCATAGGCGCAAGTCAAAGGCTGGAAGGGTGAACCGGGCCGGATTCTGGTTTTGGGAACCAGGAGGCGCAAGGCACCCAGCCAGTCACTGTGCAGGACGTGGAGTGCTCGAATGGCGACCGAACGGCATCCGCTCGCAGCCTTAAGCCCTGGTCCGGTGGAACCACTGACGCCGGCCCAGGAAGAAACGCTGCGGCGCGCGGTGGCGAAAGTGGTGGAGTTGGGCGCGCAAACCGGAGTCACCGCGGATGAGATGATGCACTTGCTCAACTCGGGCCTGAGCGTTGGCGAACTGCTGGTGTACCTGGCGGCCCGTTCCGGAGAAGTTGCTTAGAAGCAGGTTGCAAAGTTTCAGGGTTGCAAGGATTCAAAGTCTCAGCCCGCATCTGGATTTGACGAAACCTCAAAACTTTGAAATCTTGGAACCTTGAAACCTGATTGTGTGAGCATCGCTGGAACCGCAACCCGGCGGAATCGGACGCTCTCCCTGCTGGCGCCGTTGTGCGCGTTGCTTGGTTTCGCGGTGATGGCGATCGGCGCGACCCCCTTTTCGCTGGCGCAGGAAGCCCCCAAACCCCAGGCTGGCAATTCATCGGCCCCGAGCGCTGCGGCGAAGATCCCGCCCGTGGCCTTGTACAATCTGCTGGAGAGGAAATCCATCGTTTTCCCCGACATCGCTTCCAGCACGGAACCGCTTTCGACGGGGCAAAAATTTGAACTGTTCGTGGATAACAGCCTCTCCGTACACACGCTGACCTGGGCGGCGCTGGGTTCATCGGTCGGTCAGGCGGATAACTCTCCCACCGGCTACGGACAGGGATGGGACGGATATACCAAGCGATTTGGGTCCTCGATGGCGCGCCAGGCGTCGAGCAATTTTTTCGGGACGTTTCTGGTGGCGTCGCTGTTGCACCAGGATCCGCGTTTCTATCCGGAGAGCAAACCAAGGTTGGGCCACGCCATGAAGTATTCGGGCGAGCGCGTCTTCGTCACCCGCAACGATGACGGGCGCGACGTCGTAAACTGGTCTGGGCTGGCCGGGCCGCTGCTGGCCGAAGGACTGGCGAACGTCTATTGGCCGGAGCGGAATCGCAGCGTCGGAGATACGTTTCTGCGCTATGGTTTGGATTTGGCAACCCGAACCGGGGGAAACATGCTTCGCGAGTACTGGCCGGTGTTTTATGGAAAGATTCACCCCGCGCGCCGGATACTAACCCCGTAGAGACGGGGCTTACCCCGTCTCCCGCTAGAAGTCAGAAACAATGGTGGTGCGAGCGGAGACGCGGCAAGCCGCGTCTCTACGGGAACCCAGACGCGCATCTAAGCGGAAGAACGGTCATGGTTGCGGAAAGATGGCTGTACCCGTGTGGTTACACGAAATAGGAGATCGAGATTGAGGAATTGGATACTGTTCCTACTTGCCTTTTGTGGGCTCATCACTTCGGCTTCGGCACAATCGAATTTCAATCGTTTTAACTTTACCGCGGGCGGCGGGCTTGGCCTCGGGCGTGGCGATGTCGCCAGCTATGTTGGGAACTCTCTTCATGGGGTGGCCGGAGGCGGCGTGAACTTCAGCCGCCTGTTCGGGGTGGACGCCGAATATATGTACTACAACCTCGACTTCAGGCCCGGCGTGATCAAGAATCAGTTCCTGGCGGGCCAAAGCGGACGAATGCAGTCGATAAGCCTGGACGGCATCGTTAATGTGCCGTGGCATTTTGGCAAATTGGGCGCATACGGAATCGCCGGCGTAGGTTTTTATCGGCGCACCGTTTCCATACCCAGCCGGTCCCTCGGCCCCAGCACAATCTACCAGCCCGCGTGGAGATGGTGGGACATTCAGCGTGATGTCTCCGGCGCAATTATCCCGGGGCAAACGATGTCCTCGAATTCCAAGGATGCAGGCGGCTTTAACTTCGGCGGAGGAGCGACCTACCGTCTAAAGCATTTTTACAATACCAAGCTCTACCTCGAAGGCCGCTACCATCGCGCTTATCAGAGCGACGGCAAGACCATTGTGTTTCCAATCACGGTGGGGCTGCGCTGGTGAAGACTCCCGGCCCTGCGGCTTACGTAGGGACGACCGCCCTGGGGTGGCCCGGGGATAGCAGCCTGCGGTGAAATGCCAGCACCTAAAGGCGCTTTCATAACCCGGCACTAGTGGTATGCCTGAAGGCATACCCTGATACAAGTATTACTTTCACTATCGGGCGGATGGGCTTGGAACCGTTGACTGGACAGCCGAGGGCGGCTGTCCCTCCAGTGAGGTCAGTTCCGGTTGGAATGGCGGAGGGCCCAACGTTGTCGCACTCCCGCGATAACCTTCTGCTTGTCCTCGCGCATTTGCCGGACCAGAGCTTGATTGCCGGTATTTTCGTGGGCGGCTGCCCAGAGCACCATCTCGGTGAGCACCGGGGCAAGATCGATTCCTTTCGCGGTGAGCGAGTAGATCAGTTTTCTTCCGTCCGATGGGTCTGGTTCCGTGGTCAGGATTCCATTTGCGACCAGTTTCCGCAGGCGATCGGCCAGGATGTTGGTCGCGATGCCTTCGTAACCCTCCAGAAACTCCTTGAAGGTTCGCCAGCCCCGCAGCATCATGTCGCGGATGATCAACAGCGACCAGCGATCGCCCAGCATCTCCACCGACGCGTTCAGTGGACACTCCGACCGGCGTTTGCTTTTGCCCTTTTTCACTATTTTTTCAGAACGCGATATTTTCACTTGCATATCGCAAGTGATATATGCATAATCTCATGACAACGGGGTTGTTTCAATCACGAAATACCAAAGGAGTGTCTTGTGCAAATGCAAATGAATCCCTATCTATTCTTCGATGGCCAATGTGAAGCGGCGTTCAAATTCTATGCGAAGCTTCTCGGCGGCAAGATCGAAGCCATGATGACCCACGAAGGCACGCCGGCAGCAGAACAGGTGCCGGCGGAATGGGGCAAGAAAATCATTCACGCTCGCCTCAACCTTGGCGGGCAGATACTGATGGGGAGCGACGCCCCACCGGATCGCCAGGAGAAACCGCAGGGCTTCTCCATAAACATCAGCGTCGAGAGCCCGGCCGAGGCGGAGCGTCTATTTCATGCCCTGGTGGAGAACGGGACAGCGACGATGCCGATCGGGGAGACCTTCTGGGCGACGCGATTTGGTATGCTTACTGACCGATTTGGGATCCCGTGGATGATTAACTGCGAAAAGGCGGCCGAGAAAGCGGCCTGAGAGCTGCCAAGTTTGTGGTTCTGAGCGAAGCGAGGGATCTGCATTTTGCGACGAACAGCAGGTCCTTCGCTGCGCTCAGGATGACAATTCCTCAATGGTGTAACCGAAAAAAAGGAGAAAAGGGAAATGGAAAAACCTACGCACGAACAAGCTCAACTTCACCTGCAGATCTATGAGATGCGCCGCGAGGCCCGGCTGCGCGAGGGTCGCGATTGGTACTTCAAGAACTACTTCGTGGACAATCTCGAGGACTCGATGCGAATCGCGGCGCCCGGAACGGAAACCGGCGCGCTCGTGATGATGGTGCTCAGCTATTGGGAGCAAGCCTGCGCGATGCTCAACCACGGGCTGCTCCACGAAGACCTCTTTTTTGAGACCAGTGGCGAATTCTTCGGGGTTTGGGAGCGCGTCAAGCCCGTCGTTCCACAGTTTCGAGAGCGGTTTGTGGCTAAGCAGTTCCTCGCGCACTTGGAAAAGGCGGCGCAGCGATACGAAGTCTGGATCGAAAGCCGCTCTCCTGGTCACATCGCTGCCATGCGCGA
>JBGPFV010000116.1:0-7448 GCA_041483535.1 Terriglobia bacterium
CGGGTCCGCCTCGGCGTTGGCGTATTTCTGGGTCGCCGCGGAGGGGCGGATCTCCAGCGAATGGGCATAGGTCAGCGCATTCGAAATCTCGTCGGCCAGCGCAAACCGCAGAAACTCGCTTTCCGCATCGTTATTACTATTTTGCAGGGGCAGCACCGCGATCGTCCGATTACTCGCCTCCACGGTTGACATCCTGTGTTTCAGGAACCACGTCCCCGCCGCCACCACGGCCGTCAGCAACACTGCCGCCACTCCAACCAGAATCCATCTCAGGTTCGAACTCGGCTTCTGGAAGGTCTTCGTCACCGCGTGCAGTCCGGTCACCTGGCGAAGTCCGCTCCGCAGCGTCGGATCCGTTACTTTCTTCAACCGCACCAAGTCGGCCTTCATCTCCGCCGCGTTCGGGTAGCGTTGGTTGCGATCCTTCTCCATCGCTTTTCCAATGAGGGTTTCAAGCTCCGCCGGTACCGCCGGATTAATCGACCGCGGCGATGCCGGCTTCGAGTTCATCACGGCATGCAGCGTCGTCACCACATTCGATCCGGTGAACGGCTTCTTGCCGGTTGCCATCTCGAACAGCACCACGCCAAACGAAAAGATGTCGCTGCGCACGTCCAGATCTTCCGATCGCGCCTGCTCCGGCGACATATACACGGCGGTCCCTGGAATCACTCCCACCTGGGTCAGCGATTCCTCAAGCGACGAGTCCGTCGACGTGCCCACGCTCCCACCCTTTGCCAGCTTCGCCAAGCCAAAGTCCAGAATCTTCACTTGTCCATTCGGAGTGAGAAAAATGTTTGCCGGCTTGATGTCGCGGTGCACAATGCCCTTGGCATGCGATGCGGCCAGCGCGTCCGCTACCTGCACCGCGATATCGAGCAGGTCGTCAAGTTCCAGGGCCTTGCCGTGGATCCGCTGCTTCAGGCTTTCGCCTTCCAGCTTTTCCATGACGATGAAGGGGTGTCCGCTGTTGTCCTCGATGTCGTGGATGGTGCAGATGTTGGGGTGGTTGAGCTGCGATGCGGCGCGCGCCTCTCGCGTGAAGCGCTCCAGCGAGCGTTGATCCTTGGCCAGATGTTCGGGGATGAATTTCAGCGCGACATGGCGGCCCAGGCGGACGTCCTCCGCTTCGTAAACCACTCCCATTCCGCCGACGCCCAGCTTCGACAGCACGCGGTAATGGGACACCGTCTGACCCACGATTTCCATAGGAGTGGCGCCCGAGCAAGGTGAAGGCGTTAATGGTAGGCCGTCATCCCGGTCGGGTCAACCAAGTGAGGGAAGAGTTTGGGCAGATCAATAGATCGGCAGAAAAATTGCGGGAGGCTGAGAACATGACCAACCATCCAACTGACCACAGAGCTAGTACCGCGACCGCGTAACAGCGCATACGATGGTTGTAACCATCACGCGGTCAGGGTACTAGTGTCCCGCCGGCATCGTCCGCGGATTGATCCCCAAATGCTTCAGTTTCGATTGCAGAGTTGTCCGCCTTAATCCCAAGCGCATGGCTGCGCCTCTCAGGCCGCCAATTTGTCCGTGACTCTCCCGCAAAGCGCGCAGAATATGCTCGCGTTCCGCCGCCTCCAGACTTTCATCGACGACTTCTTCTTCGGTCGCGGTCATGGGCTTCAGTTCACTTAAGGGCGCGGCCAGCACCGAACCTTGCGTCAGAATCACCGAGCGCTCGATAAAATTCTCCAACTCCCGCACGTTCCCCGGCCACTCCCACCCCATCAGTGCGTCCATGGTTCTCTTGGAAACGCTGGTGATGGACCGGTTCACCCGCCGAGAGATCTTCCGCACAAAATGTTCCACCAGTAACGGGATGTCCTCCCGCCGTTCCCGTAACGGAGGCACGCGGATGGGAAACACGTTCAGCCGGTAAAACAAATCGCGGCGGAACTCGTGCTTACGCACGTCGTCAGCCAAATCGCGGTTAGTGGCTGCAATCAAACGAAAGTCCACCTTCAGCGTATGGATCCCGCCCAAGCGCTCGAACTCCTGATCCTCCAATACCCGCAGCAGCTTGGGCTGCAAGGCCAGCGGAATCTCCCCGATCTCATCCAGGAATAGCGTACCCTTGTCGGCTAGCTCGATGCGTCCAATTTTCTTGCTCACCGCGCCGGTGAAGGCGCCCTTCTCATTACCGAATAACTCGCTTTCCAGTAGTCCCGACGGAATCGCCGCGCAATTCAATTTGATGAAACTGGCGCCGGTGCGCAGACTGAGCCGGTGGATTGCCCGCGCCGCCAGTTCCTTGCCCGTTCCTGTTTCGCCCAGCAGCAGCACGGTGGCATTGCTGGCCGCCACTTTCCCCACCTGCTCCATGACCGCTTGCAAGGCCTTGCTCTTCCCGATGATTTCCCCGAACCCCAGTTCGGTATCGATTTCCTGCTCCAGATAAAGCTTTTCTTCGGTGAGCTTTTTCTTGGCTTCGTACACTTCTTGCACCAAGGTGACGATCGCCTCCTCCGACTGTCTCCGTTCGGTGATGTCCTGCACCAGCCCCATGTGCCATCGGTCCGTCTCTCCCTTGCCCCACATCGGCACCACCTGAACCCTCACCCAGCGCATCGATCCGTCCGGGCGCAGATACCTATTGTCCATCTGGTAATTGGCCAGCTCTTCGTCGACCAGTTGGCGCAAGAATTCACTGGTGCTCCCAACATCATCGGGGTGGGTAATGCTCTTCACGTCGATCCCCAACAACTCTTCTTGGCTGCGCCCGGCGATCTCGCAGTATTTCGGATTGACTTGCAGCAATCGGCCCGTGCGTGAATCCACCAGGGCAATGCCAAGCGGAGACCGCTCATACACCGCCCGGAAGTGGAGTTCGCGTTCCCGCAACGCCTTCATCGCCTGCTTCAGTTCGGTCAGATCGATCAACGCCCCCACCACTCCCCGAGGCTTGCCTTCCTCATCCAACAGAGGAACCGCATTCACCACCGTTTCCCGCTCGGTGCCGTCCTCAAATACCATGGTCAGGGCGCGCCCATACACTGGCTTTCCCGTGGCCGCCGCTTGCTGTAGCGGCAGCAAATCCTTCGGAATCTCCACCCCATCTTGCATCAGCCGGAACGTCGGCTGTTCTTCGGGGGGTGCATTCTTGGAAAAGTTCGCGCCCGCGGGCACACGCATCTGTTCGCATGCCGCGCGGTTGCCGGTTATCCGCCGGCAAGCGGCGTCATGTGCGATGTAAACCGGTACCGGCACCACATCCAGCACCGTTTCCAGTTCCTTTGCCCGAGTTCGCTCCCGCGCTTCACTCTCCCGTAAAGCCTCCTCCGCCCGCTTCCGCTTCGTGATGTCACGCGACACGGCCACGCCATACACCCGGTCCAGTTGTACCCTGCGGATATTGACTTCCACCGGAAGGGTTGTTCCATCTTTCCGCCGCTGCACGGTTTCTATGCTTGCGAATCCCGACTCCGCCAACTGCTGCCCGAGTCGCGCGACCAAACTTTCGTCGATGCTGGGGTCGATGTCAAAAATCGTCATGGACAAGAGTTCTTCGCGGCTGTACCCCAGCCTTATGCACGCCCTCTCATTCACATCGAGAAAACGCAGGGTCTCCGGATCGATGATCTCAATGGCATCGTTCGATTGGTCCAGTTGCGCCCGGAACAGCGTCAACTCGCGGAGCATCCGCTCCCGCTCCCGCGCCGTCTTCAGCAGTTGTTCGTTGGTCGCGCGCAGCGCCTTCGCCGCCCGCACCTGTTCCGTGACGTCGTGCGCGATCCCCCGCACGATCGGCGTCTCCACTCCTTCGGTGCGCAGCGTGTTGTGATACTCCCAGATGCGCCGCTCTCCCGATCGCGTCACCACCGCCATCAGACCGTGAGACTCGCCCGTACGCTCGATCTCGCGCAGATAGGCATCAAACTGATCGTGGAATTGCGGATCAACAAGATCCCGCATTGGCTTCTGCAGCATTTCTTCTACGCTGTAACCCAGCAGACGCGCGGGAACGGGATTAACCGACAGGATTCGACCTTCAAGGTCGTGGACACACAGCAGGTCGTGGCTGTGCTCGACCAGATCGCGATACCAGTCTTCGTTTTCTTCCAGGGCCCGCCGGATCGGGTCCCAAACGACTGGCAATTCTCCCGGAAAATGGCGCTTCTGCTGCCCAGGGTGTAATGCCATGAATGCATCCCTAAGCGCGCCGCTTGGAATCCCAAGTTTCTCGATCGGCCAGATCAGATTCCGGCGGCGGTCCCGAATTTTATTATCCCGAGGCTTCGCAAAACTCCCATCGAGTCTTCCGCGTCCAGGAAATCTGCCCTCGGACTGCACCAGATTCTATCAGAGTCCGGGGGCCACGAATCGGCTGCCGGCAGATATTTTTTGTAATCCTTATGGCGGCTATGCCTTAGACGCCTTCTTAGGCGGCTTCGAGGTTAGGAACTACTACCTTCGGCGTACTCGGAGGACGCGCGGGACTGGGTGCGCGAGTGCTCTCGAACGATCAGCAGTCCCACCAGAACCGCACTGAGCAGCGTGACAACCCGTAGGTAGAGACCGGCGTGAAACGCCTGGTCGCCGGCAGCGGTTCGCAGCAGGCCCGACGAAGCGCTGACGGTGCAGAGTGCGAAATAGAATTTTTCCATCCATCCGCGGGAAATTACGAGAAGCCACAGAAGAATGGCGGAGACCAGGGCAAAGACCCCGCAGAGAATCCACGTGCTTCGGGACACGGTGGATGCCATCCAGATGCCGGCGGCGGGCTGGGCGGCAATCATCTGGCGGACGGCAATCAGGAGGAACACTACGGAATGCACCAGGGCAACGATGGCGCGTTTGCGGTTGGTGAGAATGGAGAATCCGCCCATGCGTGTGACCCCACTGTAGCGGAAGCGGCAGGAATGAGGCTGTGATCGAGATCACCCGCGTTTCCGGGCACATAGGTCAAAGGCAGATCAAAGGCCGCGGGCGAGGGCGCCCGCGCCACACGGGAAAGTTGCGGACTATTTGCGGTGGTCGGCGGTTTGAGCTTCCATGCGCGGAGTCATGGAGACGACTACGTACTCCCGCTCTTTGTTGTCGAGGTCTTCGACGCGAAGCTTCATGTAGTCCTTCTCGATGCGGAACTGCGCCTTTTCGCCTACGGGCAGAAGGGCGGGGTGTTTGTCGTCCTTGGGACGGATGCGGTAGATGATGCGCTCAGTCTGCAAGAGATATTCCTGGCAGAGCAGGGTGTGCATTTTCTGATGAGCATTGTCGGTGCCGATGATCTCGCCGCCTAGAGTCTTGGCGCTCTTCTGGTCGGTGCCGCATTCGACCGAGTCCATCGTCAGGAGCGTGCCCGACTGCGCGGGGCGCTGGTCCCGGGCATAGGCAAAAGAGGCGCAAAGCAAGGCGAACATCGCGATTCGTTTCATAAGGTCTCCTCGAAGTCTCCGCGGGGGATGTGTGATTAAAACCGATTTAGGGGCCGGTGGGAATGTTACGAAGGTATTGAGACAGTTAGGTGGTATCTAAACCCCAATCTTGAAACCGAATCCAGAAACAGTACACTGGTCGGCATGGCGCGAAACTTCAAAGATTTGACAGAGCGCGAGATTCTGGCGTTGGCGGTTTCCCTGGAAGAAGAAGATGGCCGGGTGTATGCGGATTTTGCCGACGGACTGCGGGAGACGTATCCGGCGACGGCGAAGCTCTTCGATGACATGGGAGCGGAGGAATCGGAGCATCGGGCGTCGCTGATCGCGACTTATCGGGAGCGCTTTGGGGAACACATTCCGCTGCTCCGGCGGCAGGACGTGAAGGGGTTTGTGCAGCGGAGGCCATTCTGGCTGACGCGTCCTTTGAAGATTTCGGAGGTGCGGAAGCAGGCCGAGATCATGGAGTTGGAGACGCGCCAGTTCTATCAGAAGGCGATTGGGCAGGTGACGGACGCGGGCATCCGCAAACTGCTGGGCGACCTGGAGGAGGTGGAGCGCAAGCACCAGGTGGCGGCGGAGGCGATGTCGGAGAGCATAACTCCGACGGTGAAGAAGACCGAGGAGGAAGCGCAGCGGCGTCTGTTTGTGTTGCAGATTGTGCAACCGGGACTGGCCGGGCTGATGGATGGGTCGGTGTCGACGCTGGCTCCGGTGTTCGCGGCGGCCTTTGCCACAAGAAATAGCCATGATGCGTTCCTGGTGGGACTGGCGGCATCGATCGGAGCGGGAATCTCGATGGCGTTTGCGGAGGCGCTGTCAGATGATGGATCGTTGACGGGGCGCGGGCGTCCAGTGCTGCGCGGCGCGGTGACGGGATTGATGACGGCGGCGGGCGGGATTGGACATACCCTTCCGTTTTTGCTGACGAATTTCCATGTGGCGTTCATTGCCGCGGTGATTATCGTGGCGGCGGAGTTAGCCACGATTGCCTGGATTCGGAATCGGTATATGGATACTCCGCTGCTGTCGGCGGCGTTTCAAGTGGTGGTGGGGGGAGTGCTGGTGTTTGCGGTGGGGATTTGGATTGGAAGTTCGTGAGGGAATTGCCAATTGGGTAATTTGTAATTGGTAATTTGAAGGCTGGCAGCGTTTCGGGTTGGATTGGATGACTCTTAGCCGGTGGCGCTTGCAATCGATAGATCAGCCGGGCTCTCGCGTTGGAGAGTAGACTTAGGAAGATGTGTAGCGCTGACTCGCTCACGCCGGAAAATCTCTGCGTCCTATCGCCCCTGCCCGCGATCTATTTCCCATGGAACCCACGGTTCGTCCTCCAGCATGGCAGACCCTGCTGGCCTTCTCCATCATTTATTTTGTCTGGGGCTCGACCTTCCTGGCCATCCGCGTGGGTGTGCGTGAGGTTCCGCCCCTTCTTCTCGCCAGCATGCGTTTCTTCATTGCCGGAGCCGTGCTCTTTGGATGGTTGCGGCTGAAGGGTACTCCGTCGCCGTCACGCCGCGAGTGGGTTTCCGCTTCGCTTCTCGCGGTTTGTATCTTTGTGCTCGATTACGGGCTGCTGTTCTGGGCCGAACAGCGGGTGCCTTCCGGAATTGCGGCGGTGATGCTGGCGACCATCCCGGTGTTCATGGCGCTTTCGGAGATCGTTTTTCTGCGCACGCAGCGGCTTACGTTCCGGCTGGCGCTGGCTCTTCTGGTTGGGATCGGCGGCGTGTCGGTTCTGGTGAGCCGGTCGGTAAGTTTCGGCGAAGTCCCTATCGATCGTGCTGGCGCGGTGGCGCTGGTGGTGGCTGCGATGAGCTGGTCGATTGCTTCGGCTCTCACCCGCAAGCTGCCGCTGCCGGCGTCAAAAGCCATGAGTTCGGGAGCGCAGATGCTGGCTGGGGGAATCCTGCTTGCGCTGGCGGCGGCAATTTTCGGAGAGTTCCGCGGATTTCATATTCAGGTGGTTTCCCGCGGCGCATGGTTCGCGCTAGCCTACTTGATTGTGGCGGGCTCCATCGTCGGATTCACCGCCTATGTCTGGCTCCTCCATCATGAATCGCC
>JBGPFV010000117.1:0-7435 GCA_041483535.1 Terriglobia bacterium
AATCCGGTAACCAGCATCGCGCCGATTCTCGCGGTGCCGGGAATTCGCGAAGCGCTCCGCGAAAGCCGCGCCCGCATTGCGGCCGTAAGCCCGATCGTCGGGGGAGCAGCGGTCAACGGGCCCGCGGGAACACTCCTGGCGGCGCAGGGCTTCGCAGTTTCCATTGCCGGCGTTGCCGATTTTTATCGCGACTTCCTCGATTTGCTGGTGGTCGATTCCCAGGACGCTCCGGCTGCCCAGGAGTTGCGCAAGACCGGCATGCGCGTGCATTGCACGGCAACCATCATGCGTAAGAACGAAGATAGAATCGCGCTGGCCAAGAGCGCGCTGGACGCGGCGATGCAACCTCCGCCGGTTCGGGGCGCGGTGGAGCGCGAATGATTCTGGTTCCAGTCAAGAACCTGGCCGAGGCCAAGCAGCGGCTGTCTTCCATCCTGAGTCCAGAAGAACGTCTGGCGCTGGCGCAGGCGATGTGCGAAGACGTGCTGGAAGCGCTGGCGCGCTGGCAAAGTCGGCCACCGGTTGCGGTGGTGACGAGCGATTCGTTTGCCAGCGACTTGGCGGCGCGCTTCAATTTTGAAGTCGTCGCCGACGACAACTCCGGGGAAACCAGCGCCATCGAAATGGCCACGGCGGTGTGCAGGGCGCGTGGAGCGGAGAGTACCCTGGTCGTTCCCGCGGATATTCCGTTGATCGAGAGTTCAGAGCTGCAGAAGATCGTGGAGAGCGCGCCTCCGGGTGGTGCGGTGCTGGTGCCGGATGCGGCTGGGCGCGGCACGAATGCAGCCTGGCGATCTCCGAGCGATTTATTCCCGCTGCGCTTCGGGAACGACAGCTTCTTGCCCCACCTGGCCGCGGCGAAGGCAACGGGCCTGCCCTGTGTTGTGCTCGAACTGCCGGGGATTGCGCGAGATGTCGACCGCCCTGAAGATCTCCGGGAACTCGCCAGCGCCAGCGGAGAACGGCGCGCGCAGAAGCTGGTGCGAAGCTGGAACCTCGGCAGCCGGAATCGGGTTTAACGAATCAGGTTTAACATGGGATCGAGAGTTGCTCGGGGAGTTGCTCGGCACACCGGTAAGCGCGCGGCTGGGGAGGTTCGCATTCTTCCCCTCGCGGTCAGCGGAGAAATCCGCGCCGGAGAAGCGCTGGGCGCGAGGTTGTTGGCGGCGGCCAAAAGTTTGGGGTTGCGCTGGCAGGCTGGCGACATCCTGGTGGTGAAGCACAAAGTTGTTTCGAAAACGGAAGGCGCGCTGGTCGCGCTGGATGAGATCCAACCCTCGGCGGCTTCACGGAGTTGGGCGCGGCGCTACGGGATCGATGCACGCATCCGGGAACTGGCGATGCGCGAGAGCCGGCGAATCGTGCGGCGTAAGCGGAATGTGCTGATCACGGAGACTACGCACGGCTTCGTTTGCGCGAACAGTGGCGTGGATGTGTCGAACGTGGATGGTGGGCGGCATGCGGTGTTGCTGCCGGTGGATCCGGATCGCTCGGCGGCGCGGTTGCGGCGGGAGTTGAAGAAGCAGCTCGGGATCGAGATCGCGGTCATCGTCAGCGATAGTTTCGGGCGTCCGTGGCGGGAAGGCCTGACGGAAGTGGCGATTGGGGTTGCTGGGATGCGGCCTCTGGTTGATTACCGCGGACGCCGCGATCCGCATGGCTACTCGCTGCATTCGACGATCGACGCGGTGGCGGATGAACTGGCTTGTGCGGCGGGCCTGGTTTGCGGCAAGCTGGCAGGCACTCCGGCGTGCGTTATTCGAGGCTATGCTTATTTTCGTGAGAACCGCGCAAACCGTGGAGCGCGGGAATTGATCCGGCCCGCGGAGAAAGATCTTTTTCGATAAGGGCGGTTCGATAGGAGAACGGTATGGCATTGCAAGCTTCAGAACTCGAGCAATTCCCCGCGCTGAGCTGGGAGCAGATCGCGCCACAGGCTTCCGTCGCGATTCGCGGTGCCTTGGAGCGAGTACTGGAAACGCAAGACGGAGCATGCCTGACGGACGAAGAGCGCTACGGCTTGGCGAATTGCGATGGGGCAAACTGTAATGGCGCGGACTTACTCGCGCTGCTGGTGGCTGCGGATACGCTTCGTCGCGATTTGGTCGGCAACATCGTCAGCTACGTGGTGAACCGCAATATCAATTTCACCAACATCTGTTTCGTGGGCTGCAAGTTTTGCGCGTTCAGCCGCGGGCCGCGAGAAGCCGACACCTATTTTCATTCGCTGGAGGAAATGGGCCGCCGAGCGAAAGAAGCGTGGGACTTGGGAGCGACCGAAGTCTGCATTCAGGGCGGGCTGCCACGCGATCTGCCGCCGTTTTATTACCGCGACATTCTGCGCGCGGTGAAGGATGCCACGCCGGAGATGCACATCCACGCGTTTTCTCCGATGGAAATTGTGTACGGCGTGGAACTGACGGGGATGAAACTGCGCGACTATCTGACGATGCTGCGCGATAACGGATTGGACACGCTGCCCGGAACGGCGGCCGAGATTCTGGATGATGAAATCCGCCTGGTACTGTCGCGCAACAAACTTTCGTCGGCACAATGGCAAGAAGTGATCCGCACGGCACATGCGTGTGGCATCCCGAGCACTTCGACGCTGATGTATGGGCACAGGGAAACGCCGGACCATTGGGTGCGGCAGTTGTCTTTGTTCCGGCAGATTCAGACGGAGACCGGCGGCTTCACCGAGTTCGTGCCGCTGGGCTTCGTGCACCAGAACACGCTTCTTTTCCAGCAAGGCCTCGCGCGCACGGGGCCGACGCTCGCCGAACACCTCAAGATTCATGCGCTGGCCCGAATCCTGCTCGCGGGCTCGATTCATAACATTCAGGTCTCGTGGGTAAAGCTGAACCGCAAACTTTCGCAGCTTTGCCTGCGCGCCGGCGCCAACGACTACGGCGGGACGCTGATGGAAGAAAATATCTCGCGCGAGGCGGGAGCCACCGCGGGCCAGTACACTAGTCCGGAAGATTTCCAGTCGTTGATTCTGGAGATGGGGCGCATTCCGGCGGAACGCAACACGAGATATTCGCGAATGCAGATCAAGCTGCCGGTCACCCCGGCTTCTGACGAGATTTCTTTTGAGACTTCTTTTGAACGCGCGCTGGCGCCGGACTTCGCATGAGGGATCGCATGAACGATCGGATGAGCCGCGCCATCGCCGTCATCGGTGGCACCGGCCCGGCGGGTACGGGCCTGGCGCTTCGCTGGGCGCGCGCGGGAGAGACGGTCATCATCGGCTCGCGCGACGTGTCCCGAGCCGTGCAAACGGCCGAGGTAATTCGTAAGCGGGCAGGCACGAATGCTCAAGTTTCCGGGATGGAAAACTCCGCCGCCTGCGCTGCCAGCGATCTGCTGGTGCTTACCGTTCCGTTCGCAGGGCAGGCCGCACTGCTGAAGCAGTTGAAACCTGCGATGCGTCCCGGCAGCGTGTTGATTGATGCCACGGTTCCGCTGGCGGCGAGCGTGGGCGGGCGCGCCAGCCGCACTCTTGGCGTGTGGCAAGGCTCGGCGGCGCAACAGACGGCGGAACTGGTTGCGAAGGGCGTTACCGTTGCGGCCGCGTTCCAGAACGTTTCGGCCGAGGTGCTGAACGGCGACGGCGACGTGGATTGCGACGTGATCGTGTGCAGCGACGATCCGAATGCCACCCAGGTTGCGATGGAACTCGCGGCGAAGATCGCCGGGGCGCGAGCGATCGATGGAGGCAAGCTTGAGAACGCGCGCATCGTCGAGCAGATCACCGCGTTGCTGATCGGTCTCAACCTCCGCCACAAAGGCCACGGCGGAATACGAATTACGGGGTTGCCCGACAGCGCGTACAAATTGGGGCTGGTTACAAAATAACCCGCCGGATGGGTCTTTCGCGCCAGGGGCTACAAATTTAGCGTAACGATTCGGGGCGCCACGACACTATTCATTCGGATAGCCGGATTGAACTATGGCTGCACCCATTTCTCCAACGGTCAAGGAAGTTCTTGACGAAGAGTTGCGGCAGGTCGAGACGTCGCGCAATCTGCGACTTGGGCGCTATAGCCGTTGCCCCGCGGGTGAGAGCCTGATCGGGCTGGCGTTCTCCGGCGGCGGAATCCGCAGCGCGACGTTTAACCTGGGAGTCTTGCAGGCGCTGGCGCGCTGGCGATTGTTGCGCACGTTCGACTATCTCTCGACCGTCTCGGGGGGCGGGTACATCGGCGGTTGGCTGATGGCCTGGATGCACCATCAGGAAATCGGAATCCAGCAGGTGGAAGAGAAACTCTCGGCATCGCCCGATTCTCCGCGCGAAGCGTCCGACCCTCCTGAAGTTCATTTTCTGCGCGACTACAGCAACTACTTGACGCCGCGAAAAGGCCTCCTGGGCGCGGACTTCTGGGCCTTTGCCGCCAGCTACCTTCGGAACACAATCTTGAATCAGATCATTCTGCTGCTGGCGCTGCTGTCCTTGCTGTTGCTGCCGCGCAGCTTTGTGTATCTCCTCCATCTGCTGGAAAGTACGGAGGAGTCTCTCAGCGGAAAATTCTCCGATGCGGTGCAGGCGTATGTGGTGTCCCAATACTTTGCCCTGGGGTTGGGACTCGCTCTTGCGTTCCTGGCGGTCGTTTTTATTGGGATGAATCTCATCTCGGTCGATCCGGGAAGAAAGCGAAGAGACTGCTGGTTCACGTACCAATGGGCCGTACAGGCCTTGATCGTCGTGCCGCTGTTTCTGGCAGCCGCTCTTTTTACCTACGGGCTCGGCCAGTTCCTCACCGAGTGGCAGATCGTGGACCATCCGCTGTACCGCGCGCCGGTATTGGGATTTGCCGTGTACTTCGGACTGTGGGCGGGCGCTCTGGCGGTACGCTCAATCGTCCGGGCCTCGATCAAGACTACTGGAAACGGCGGGCCCAAAGCGTGGCGCCTGCTGGCGACCGCCGCTGTGACCGGTGCGACCGTCGGTTATCTCTTCGTGCCCTTTGCCCGGGTTCTCATCCCTGCGGGCGCCGCACCGGGAATTGCGTTCACGAAGTGGCATGTCATGACTTTCGGTACCCCAGTTATGATCGGCATGATGTTGGCTGCGGGTGTGTTGCACATTGGACTGTTGGGGCGCGGCATGAGCGACGCGCACCGCGAGTGGTGGGGGCGGCTCGGAGGCTGGCTGATGATCTACGCCTTCGGCTGGTTCTTCCTGTTTCTGATCGCGGTCTACTTTCCCGCCGGCCTGGGACAATTGTTGGGCTGGGAGCAGCATCGCCACCCCAGTCATCCCCTGACATTCACGGGCGTTTTAGTATGGATCGCCTCAACCGCTTACGGGGTTGCCTTCGGCAAGAGTGACCGAAGCGGCAAGCTGATTTCGGATGCGTCTTACCGCGAGAAGGTGCTGCACTATCTCGCAAGACTATCTCCTTACGCCTTCATTCTGGGTTTACTCCTGGGACTTTCGCTGCTGGCGGCGAAGATTTCCAACTGGATCACTGGCATCGCATGGCCCATGCTGGCGCTGCCCAGCGACCTTAATTTTTACTGGGGAGTTCCGCTAACCTGCGTGCTGTTGTTCGCCGTTGCCGTGGTTTTATCCTGGCGCGTGGATATCAACGAATTCTCCATCCACTATCTGTACCGCAACCGCCTCGTACGCTGTTACCTGGGCGCGTCGGTGGCCGGACGCAACGCCCAGCCGTTCACGGGATTTTCCGATGCGGACAATTTTCCGCTGTCAAGTTTGCGAATCCCCGAAGACTCGAAGGACCCGAAGGATGCGCGGCCGATTCCGATTGTGAACACCAGTTTGAACGTCGTGCGCGGCAAGGAACTGGCTTTGCAAACACGCAAGGCGCGGTCTTTCGCTTTCACGCCGCTCTACGGAGGGTTTACGCGCCAGCCCGCCGGAACAAAGGCGTGGGAAGCCTTCTTCGGTCCGACGAAGAAAGCGGGAAGCCTGCTCCCCGGGTACAAAGATGGCATCACGCTCGGAACCAGCATCGCGATTTCTGGCGCCGCCGCCAGCCCCAACATGGGATCGTATTCGGAACCGCCGCTGGCTTTTCTGATGACCCTGTTCGACGTGCGGCTGGGCTGGTGGATTGGCAATCCCGCAGGCAAACGATGGCCGCACGGAAGTCCCCGCGTTGGCTTCTACTGGCTGCTCCGTGAGTTACTGGGCGCGGCCAACGACGACAGCGACTATGTCTACCTTTCCGATGGCGGACACTTCGAGAACCTCGCTCTCTACGAACTGGTACGACGCCGGTGTAAGTTGATTGTGGCTTGCGACGCGTCCTGCGATCCGGCTCGCGGATTCGGGGATTTGCACAATGCCATGGAGCGCTGCCGCACCGATCTCGGAGTCGAGATCGTCTTCGAGGACCTCGGCCCGCTGCGGCCGCAGAAAGACTCCGCCGACGAAAGTATCTTGCGTTCGAAGGCTCACTTCGTAACCGGAACGATTCGCTATAATCCCGCCTCCGCTCAAGAAGACGGCGCCATCATTTACATCAAGCCCGCCTTGGTCGACGGTGATCCCGATGACGTCCTCGCCTACGCCGGAATTAACCAGAGTTTCCCGAATGACACCACGGCCAACCAATGGTTTGACGAAACGCACTTCGAGAATTACCGCGCGCTAGGTCAGGCCGCCGTAGCATCGGCCGCGGAAACGATTGACGCTGCCGTCCGGCGCGTCCTGACCCGTTAACAACTGTTTGTGCATGCGCGACTCGGAGCGGGCTTCGAGACCTGGGAGAGGCTCCCACCATGCCTATCGCGCCGCCCCCTCCAACTCCCGCGCCGCCGACTCGATCAGCGCCGACTCGTCCTCCAGCGCCTTCGAGACGCGCACGATCTCCTGCTCCGCTTCCGCATATCTTTTCTGTTCAATCCCCTCACGCACCCCCGGAACTGTTTTCACTCCATAGCCTGTGTACACGCCCGGAGCGTAGAGCAAATGCTTGTACCACGGACGCCGCGGCAATCCGTCGGCATTGGTCAACCGGCGCTCGCTCTCGATCAGTTCCCGATTCAGGGCGCCAAGCTTGGCCGCAACCGCGTCTTCTTCCAAACTCGACTGCTTTTGCGACAAGGCCTGCTGGTAGTGCCTGGCGCTGCGCGTAAGAGAGTCGACCGCATTCTGCATGGGCGCAAAATTCAGGTGCGGAGGCACTTCTTCCCGCGCCGGCGCGACCGTGGGACGCCTGGGATCAAACGTCGCCTGGAACATTCCTTCATCTAATTCCCGGTTGCGCTCGCGAATCTCCTCCTGCTTGCCGGCGAGCAACTTCTGCAAATTCTTCGTGTACATCTCGACCGTGTCGGCGAAATTGACGAAGTCGAACGGCAGCACTTCCGCGTCCGCCAGCCGCATCACCGACGTTCCCACGGTTTGCGCCAGCGCTCGCCCATAGACGAAGTCTTTATCCGAGAAATGCGTGTACCAGTAGAA
>JBGPFV010000118.1:0-7417 GCA_041483535.1 Terriglobia bacterium
CGGCGCAAAACCTCATGGATATCCTTCATACAACCCCCTGCGCCTGACTGTAGGTTTGGACCCAGGTAAGGTCAACGCTAAAGGCATCGCGGGCCGTTACGGCAGTAACCGAAGAAGAGAGCGCCGACTTCAAAGCGCGGGCTCGAGCCGGGCTCAGGACACGAAGCGCTGGAAGCCATATCGAGAAGGGGGAAGCGCTTCCTGCGACGGTCATCGGGGCGATCAAGTAGCTCTTAGCTCAAAATCAAAAGCCCCGCCTTGCGGCGGGGCCATGAGTTGAGTGTTCTGGGCGAACAGCAAACTTAGCTTATGCCCCGATCAGCTTGCGACGGAACATTCCAGCGAGGCCCACAAGTCCGGTCCCTAGGAGGCCCAAGGTTCCGGGCTCCGGCACGGTGAGCTTTGTGTCGCCCCCCATCATGTGCCCTCTACCGATCAGGAGTTGGCCATTCGACAAGATGGAAATGTCTTGGATAGTCGTTCCAGTCGCGCTACGACCGTCAAACAACTTACCCGCGATCGTGCCGACGAGTTGGTAGTTCCGAGTTAGGCCACCAGGCCCAGACGTGCCGAGAAAATTCCAATTAATATTACCCGTGAAGCCGCCGGCGAAGATCGCTGTGCCGTGTCCCTGTGCCCAGTTGCCGGCGCCCTTCACAGTAAAGGTCGAGCCCGTGGATGAAAATACTCCTCCGCCCGAGAGCGAGCCACTGAGCAGGACACCGGTCGAGAAGTTGACAGTGCCGAGATTTGACAGCCCCGCCGAAGCGGTTGTGGTTGTCACCCCGTCGAAGGTGAAGCTGTGCATTTGCGATCCGGTCGAAGTCATCGTCGACACGCCGATCGTCCCCAGCCCCCCATTGGGAGCCGAAACCGCAATCGTGCCAAACTGGTTAGTGAGATCTATCGTGCTCGCCCAAGCGGCAATTGGCAACGCCAATGCCAGTAACGTCAAAACAAACACTCGCCTCATGTGATTCCCTCCCAAAATTGTTTTCTTACCCACATTTACCCCAGGATCGGGTGCCCAAGGGTATAGTAGTCTGCTTGCTTAATGTGCACTTGCTGTTCCAAAGCTGCAACAGCATAGTTGTTGTTGCTTATCAATAACTTACAAGCAAATACCGCAAGTGCTTCAAATCCAGGGCTGCAATCTGCTGCACACTAGCAACAATAGCTTTCCTGAAAATTGGCCAGCGGACTAGCCCCGCAGGCAGTTCAGAGTGTCCGTGAGTCTCTCCAAGACTGGAGTCGATTATTCCACTCTTACCGCCTCTGAAGAGTGGTTGGGCCGGAATCGGCAGGGTAATCGCGCCACCAGCGAGAAGCCTTTCTTAAGGGAGAGCCGCTTCCAGGATCTCCAGACCGTCACGACCCCGTCGCGGGGTGACTCACCTTACCTGGACTTGGTGTTTGACTAGTGGCCCGTTGGCGCCATTCCAATCCCTCAAGAGTGGCATTCCGTTCTCGGGTTGGTTGCCGTAGCCTTGCGGGTGAGCAGTTCTGGGGAGGGCTGTTCGGGCGTCCCGTGATCCTTTGGATCCGGGGCGCTTCTTATTGGGGGTGAAGTTTCCCAGTGAGACCGAGTTCCCACACCGTTGAGCCAACTTACCAGGATTGTTGGAGTCTCGACGCGACCGCGCAACCACTTGGCAATTCCGAGCGAGCGCGAAACCCGGCATCAGACGCCGGACAGCGTGCAAACCGAATCCAGCGATACCGAAGCGAATCATGGGAAGTTCACCGGCTCTAAATCGTTATGTGTATGGATAAAAAACGAAGAACAGCAGCGACAAAGCGGTCAATCCCCAGAGCGCCGGACGAACGTCGCGCAAGCGTCCCGAAACCAGCTTGCAGAAAGGATACAAGATGAATCCCGCCGTCATGCCAATCCCCACATTGTAGGTGAAGGCCATCAGAACGATGACGCCGAAGGCTGGAACCAGTTCGGTGAGATCGTCGAAGGGAATGCGAGTGATCGGAGTGAGCATCAGCAATCCGACGAAGATGAGCGCCGGTCCGTAGGCCTGTGGCGGAATGGCGGAAATGAAGGGAGCGAAAAATAAAGTCCCGGCAAAACACAGCGCCGTGATGACCGCGGTCAGTCCGGTTCGGCCTCCGGCCTCGACTCCAGTCGCGGACTCGATATAGGCGCCGGATGTAGTGGTTCCAATCACGGCGGCGAAGGTTGTGGCCAGCGCGTCGGCCATCATCGGCCGCTCGATCTGCGGCAGGTTGCCGTCTTTGTCGAGGAAGCCCGCGCGCGCCGACACACCGATGAGCGTGCCCATGGTGTCCACAAACGCCATGACAAAAATCGTCAGCACGACAGGAAAAAATCCCCATGTGAATAGACTGTGCAGATCGAACTGGAAAAATAAAGGCTGGAGGCTGGGCGGACGGCTGACCCAACCTGCCGGCGCCGGAGCGGCCCGGGTCACAAAGCTGAGCAGAGCGGTGGCGAGAACTCCGCTAAGAATCGCCGCCGGGAACCGGCGAATGGTCAGCACCGTCATTAGCAGGAACCCAAAAATGGAAAGCAGGACTGAAAGCGAAGTGAGATGACCCGGTCGAACCGGCGCGCCGGGTGAACCGATGGTAACGATGCCGGTCTGATTCAGTCCGATGAAAGTGAGAAACAATCCGATGCCAACGGCGTAACTGTAACGGAGCGTGGTGGGGATGGCTTCAACCATCCACTGGCGAAGGCGAAACAGGGTCATCAGAATAAAGAGGACTCCGGCGAGGAACACCGCGCCCAGCGCGCTTTGCCACGTGTAACCGAGCACATGCACCACCGTGAACGCGATGAAAGCGTTTTCGCCCATGTAGGGACCGATGGCGAACGGGCGGTTGGCATAGAAACCCATCAGCAGCGTTCCGAAAATGGCGGTGAGAATGGTGGCCGTGAGCGAAGCGCCCGTCGGCATTCCGGCCGTTTTCAGGATGGCCGGGTTGACGGCCACGATGTAGGCCATCGTGAAAAAGGTGGTGAGCCCAGCGACGACTTCGCGGCGGACGGTCGTCTGGTGCTGAGCGAGTTCAAAGAACCGATCGAGCCAGCGCTTCAAATTGCCCTCGGGTGGAACTCAGGATTGTACATTCGCCGGGCTCGAAGGACGAAACGAGCCGGAGGTTTTCCTCTGTGTACCCCTGTGTCCCCTGTGGTTAAGCACTTTGACGCCGCGAAGAACAGCAAACCACAGGGGACACAGAGGTGCACAGAGGAAGGCAGGAGTGCGTCCCTGAGCGCTCATCGATTATCCAGTTCGGCGAGCAGCTTGGGATCGATGTTGCCGCCGCTGATCACGGCTACGTTGATCTTTGTGTTGGGCAACTGGTCGGCGTGAAACATAAATGCAGCCGCGGCGACGGCGCCACTCGGTTCAGCCAGCGTTTTCGGATTCGCGCTCAGAGCGCGCATGGCCTCGCGAATCTCGTCTTCAGTCACACTGACGATGTCGTCCACGTAGGCGCGGATGTGTTCGAAATTGATAGCGCCAACGCTCTGGGTGCGAAGACCGTCGGCCAGCGTTTGCGAAACTTGGTCCGCCTGGAACGAAACAATGCGACCGGCGCGCAGGCTGGCTTGCGCGTCGGCGGCAAGCTCGGGCTCAACCCCAATCACCTTCACTTTGGGATTGCTCAGCTTGATGGCGGCCGAGACACCGCTGATCAATCCGCCTCCGCCGACCGGGACCAGCACCGTTTCAACGTTCGGCAGGTCTTCGAGGATTTCGAGTCCCACGGTTCCCTGGCCGGCGATGATCTTTTCGTCATTGTAGGGCGGTACGATCGCGTAACCGTGTTCGGCGGCGAGTTCCTCCGCGCGCAGGCGGCGCTCTTCACTGCTGGGACCAACGGTGACGATCTCCGCGCCGAGTGCCGCAGTGGCCTCGAGCTTGTTCTTCGGAGCATTGCCGGGCATCACGATGATGGCCTTCACCCCAAGCGCCCGCGCCGCGTAGGCCACGCCCTGCGCGTGATTGCCGCTCGAATAGGAGATGACTCCGCGGCGGCGTTCTTCCTCGCTAAGCGATGCGACCTTGTTATAAGCGCCGCGCAACTTGAAGGCGCCGATGGGCTGCAGGTTTTCGAGCTTGAGGAAGAGCTTGCGTTGATCCGCCGCGGCTGTCCATTCAAACAGGGGAGTGCGGACGGCGATGCCGTGGAGGAGCGTTTGGGCTGCGCGAATGTTGTGGAGAGTGACCATCAGGGAAGGGAGTTCAGTAGTTACATTACAATTTCTAACGCTGCGGTGCTATAGTGATACGAGGTGACACCTTGGGGCACCAAATGCCGACGCCTTCTACAACCAGCTTGAAGCTCGATAACGAGATAAAAGAGCGCGTGCAGCGGCTCGCCGCCGCCCGCCGCCGATCGCCGCACTGGGTCATGCGCGAAGCCATCGAGCAGTATGTCGAACGTGAGGAGAAGCGCGAGCAACTCCGGCACGACGCGCTAGCCGCCTGGACCCATTACCAGGCGACCGGCCTGCACGCCACCGCCGAAGAAGCCGACGCTTGGCTGGCTAAGCTCGAGGCGGGTAAGGACGCCGCTCCCCCTAAATGCCACGACTGAGGTGGTCGCAACCCGCCCTGCTGGATGTCGCGCGTCTCCACGCGTTCTTAGTTCCCAAAAGCCGGGATGCTGCCCAGCGTGCCGTCAAGGCAATCCGGCTTGGCGTGAAAGCGCTCGCGAAGCACCCGGAGATTGGCCCTCCGGTCGATGAGTTGCCGCCGGAGTTCCGCGAGTGGGTGATTGACTTCGGACACGGGGCCTATGTCGCCCTGTATCACTACGACGGAAAACAGGTCGTGATACTGGCAGTCCGCCACGGACGCGAAGCCGGATACTGATCTCGCTTCCCCGATTGCCTCACGGGGGGCGGATGCGATCATTCGTCGTATGGGAAGGATCGAGTACGACGGCTGCGAGAGGGCGATTTCGATGTTGAGCTTCTTTGAGCCCATACCAGGATAGAAATACGCTCTGCGTTCGCGGCGTCTCGGCGCTGAAAATCTTCAGATCTCCAGAATCACCGGCATAATCAGTGGCCGCCGTTGCGTTTGCCGCGAAATGTAGCGCTTCAGGTCGGTGCGGATTTTCTCTTTGATCACGCCGTAGTCGGCTTTCTCTTCGGCGCTCGAGGCATCGAGCGTCTCCATAACGATCTCTCTTGCGCGCTCGATCACGCCGTTGTCGCCGGGATTGAACCCGCGCGTCACAATCTCAGGCGCGGTTTCGACCCGTCCGGTGAGCTTGTTGATGGCGATGACCGGCATCACGAAGCCGTCTTCGCTGAGGTGGCGGCGGTCCTTAATTACTAAATCTTCCACGACATCGGTGCGCGAGCCGGAATCGATGCAGACGCGTCCTACGTTAACCCGTCCGGCCTTGCGGGCGCCGTGCTCGTCGATTTCCAGTATGTCTCCGCTTTCGATTAGCAGCACAGTGCCGACCGAGCCATGCATCGACCCGGCCAACTCGGCATGTAACTTGAGCTGCCGGTATTCGCCATGGATGGGGACGAAATACTTGGGACGCACCAGGTTGATGATGAGTTTCAATTCTTCCCGGCTGGCGTGTCCGCTGACGTGGATGGGCGGGTACGAACCGTCGTCATAGATGACGTGCGCCTCGCGGCGGAACAGGTGATCGACCACGCGGAAAATGGCTTTTTCGTTGCCGGGAATAATGCGCGACGACAGGACTACCGTATCGCCCTTTTCGATTTTGGCGTGCTTGTGGTTATCCACGGCCGCTCGCGACAGCGCCGACATCGGTTCGCCCTGCGTTCCGCTGATGAGGACGCACACTTTTTCGGGCGCGAAGTTTCTCATCTCGCCGGGATGGATCATCATGCCTTCGGGGATCTGGATATAACCGAGGTCCTCGGCGATTTCCGAGGAACTGTTCATGGAGCGGCCGATGAAACAAATTTTTCGGCCGTGCTCGCGCGCCATGTCGATGGTCAGCTTGATGCGGTGAATCGAGGACGAGAAGCAGGAGATGAACAGCCGCCGCTCGGTGCGGGCAAACACCTCTTCGAACTTGCGGCGGACCGCGCGTTCGCTCGGCGTGTAGCCCTTGCGCTCGACGTTGGTTGAATCCTGCAAGAGCGCCAGCACTCCTTCTTTGCCGTACTCGGCGAAACCGTGCAGATCGAAAAGGCGGTTGTCGGTGGGCGTCGGATCGACCTTGAAGTCTCCGGTATGGATGATTACGCCGAGCGGCGTGTGGATGGCGAGCGCGACACAATCGACCAGGCTGTGCGTAACCTGCAGCGGGTGAATGGTGAATGGGCCGACCTTGAAGCGCTCTCCGGGACGGATTTCGCGCAGGTCGGCGTTGTCGAGGAGTTGGTGTTCGTCGAGCTTATCTTCGACGTAGGCCAGCGTGAACTCGGTGCCCCAGACGGGAACATTCAGTTCGCTGAGAATCCAAGGCAGGGCCCCGATGTGGTCTTCGTGTCCGTGCGTTAGGACGATGCCGCGCACATGCTTGCGATTTTCGAGCAGGTAAGAAATGTCGGGGACGACGATATCGACGCCCAGTAACTCGGCTTCGGGAAACATCAGGCCGGCGTCCACCACGATGATGTCATCGCCGTAGCGGATGGCCATGCAGTTCATCCCGAACTCGCCCAGCCCGCCCAGCGGAATGATGTGCAGTTTTCCGGTTGGCATTAGTAAAGTCGATGCTAGCACAGGGTGGGCCGGCGTTGGCGTGACGCAGGCAATCGTTTCGTGTAGAGACGGGGCTTGCCCCGTCTCCTTTGGACGCGGAGAGAGACGCGGCAAGCCGCGTCTCTACTGGAAATTAGAGTGGCTGATAAACTCATACGCGGAATGCCGGACGAGAAAAAGTCGTGGATGCGGCGGCGCGTTGAAGGCGCGATCCGCGGAGGCCTGACTCGTACCTACGACACGATCAGGGTTGATCCGGGGCGTTTCCTGATGCAACTGCGCGTGGCGCATGGGTTACCCCTCGCCGCATTTCAGGGCGTGTACACGTTGCCCGTGGAACGCCTGGACGGTGTGGCGGAGTCGGTGATCCGCGCTGGCATGAAGCTGGCGGCTGCCGAGGGAGCCGGATTGGGTCTGGGCGGAATTCTCACCATCGTGCCGGACCTCGGCATTCTTTCGGCCGTCACCATGCGCACCATCCAGAAGCTCAGCCTGATTTATGGGTTCGAGTTGAACACCGACGATGAAATCGCCGAGCTTTGGATTGCGGCGGCCAGCGCCGCCGGAGTCGACATCAGCCGCGAATTGTTGGAGAAGGAAGTGATCAACCGCTTCGTGCCGAAGGTGATTCAGCGGATCGCGGTCAAGGCTGGCGCCGAGGTGGTGGAGAAGTGGGCGGGACGCCTGATTCCGGTCGTCAGCTCAGCCATCGGAGGCGCGCTGAACTA
>JBGPFV010000119.1:0-7396 GCA_041483535.1 Terriglobia bacterium
CGAGATGCAGAACGCCTATTCCCCTCAGACCCTTCGGATACTGGACGCGGTCGGGTTGACCGACGTATTCCACTCGTGGTGGTTCCTCGGACTGGTGCTGCTGGTCAGCCTCTGCATCATAGCGGCTTCGATCGATCGTTTTCCCAACTCCTGGCGCTATTTTGCGCGTCCCTACAAATATCCCGATGAGAGCTTCCGCCGCGCTTTACATCCGCAGAAATCGGTGGCGATTGCCGACGAAGAATCGGGATTGGTGGCGGCGGAGCGCGCGCTGCATTCGCTGGGATTCAAACCCGAGCGGGTGGTGCGCGAAGACCATTTCGGAATTTTCGCCGAGCGGCACCGCGTTTCCGAGCTCGCCGTGTACATCGTCCACGCCAGCCTCCTGCTCATTTTCCTGGGCACGGTGGTGGACGGCATTTGGGGCTGGCGCGGCACGCTCAATCTAAATGAGGGGCAGACCTCCAACCTGGTGGAACTGCGCGACGGCGCCAAGCGCACGCTCCCCTTTGCCATTCGCTGCGATGCCGCCGGTCAGGAAAACTACAAGGACGGCACTCCCAAGAAGTGGTGGTCGAAGCTGGCCGTGGTCGAAGACGGGCGGGATGTGCGGACGAAAGAAATTGTCGTCAACGATCCCCTCCTCTACAGCGGAGTCCGCTTCTACCAGTCGAGTTACGGCCCCAATGGCAAGGTCGACAAACTGATGTTGGTGGCGACGCCGAGCAATGGGCATGGCCAGAAGCAGGAATTCGGACTGGCCGTAAACGACACTGCCTCACTCGACGCCGACACCACGGTGCGTTTCGCCGAATTCATTCCCGACTACGCCGTCCGCGATGGGCAGGTTTACCGGAAATCGAATGAACTGCAGAACCCGGCAGCGCACCTGGTGGTCACTTCCAAAAGCGCCGCGAAAGACTATGACGTCTGGTTCCCATCGCTCGACGACGTCGCCGACAACTCGAAGGCGCCTTACCAGTTCCAAGCCACCGATCTGAAGATGGGGCACTTTACCGGACTGCAGGTTTCCCACGAACCGGGACAGTGGGGAGTCTGGTGCGGCGTGGTGCTCATGGGCGTGGGACTGTCATTCGTGTTTTACGTGGTGCACATGCGGTTTTGGGCCGTACCGGTTCGCGATCCCAAGACGGGCAAAACCCGGCTCTGGATTGGGGGAAGCGCGAACCGCAACCGGGACGCGTTTGAACTGCGCTTCAACGATTTGGTGGGGTTGGTGGAAGTAGAACTGAAAACCGTTCCCAGGATCACTGCGAGCGAGCAGGGTGCTACCGCCGTTAGCAACTGAGGGGGTGTGTGGGGGCGGGGCTTTGCCCCGCCGGGACGGGCAAAGCCCCGTCACCACACCAGCGAAGCGGCTTATGGGAGGACGTTAATGGCACAAGCAAAAACAGAACCGCAGCAACCGGCAACCGGCATGACCCTGATCGTCCTGGTCGGATTGGCCATCGCGTTCCTGCTGTTCATGGCATTTCTGAACGTGGTCAAGAGCGGCAATCTGTTGAACGAGACGAACCTGCTCTTCGCCACCTTGATTTTCTACTCCGGCGCCGGCGCGCTGTATCTGGGGTTTGGAGTCACCGGCACCGAGTCGTACGTGAAATTCGCTTCGTTCGCCACCTGGCTGGGATTGTTCGCCAACACCGCCGCTGTCGCCCACCGCTGGTACGAAGCCGGACATCCGCCCTTTGCCAGCGTTTACGAAATGCTGCTCAGCTTCGTATGGACTCTGGCCGTGCTCACCCTGATCGCCGAAAAAAAGTATGGGGTGAAGGTCATTGGCACGGTCACCATGCCGGTGGCGATCGTGGGCGTGGTCTTGATGCAATTGCTGCGAACCGATGTGCATCCGCTGGTTCCCGCCCTGCAATCGACCTGGCTGCACGTGCACGTCACGCTCGCCATGTTGGCCTATGCGGCATGTGCTCTCAGCTTCGCCCTGGCCGCGATGTTCCTGATCCAAGACCACATGAAGACCGAGACCTTCCTCGCCGTGACCAGTGCCAGCACGCTGGCGATTTACGCGAGCGTCGTCTTGACCCGCTTCGAGAAGGGGGGCGGACTGAGCCTGTCGGCGTGGAATCCGGAAGCGAAGGCGGAAGTATTTCTCTCCAGGGGCGTACGCTTGTTCGTCACCATTCCGGACCTCGGCTGGCTCATGACGCTGACTCTCCTGGTGGTCGCATCGCCGCTGGTCTTCTATGGCCTCTCGCGTTGGAACCAGAAGAGCAAGAACAGCGACAGCTTCCTCACCCTCGCCAATCGCGCCGTATTCCTCAGCATTCTCCTCCAGGTGATGGCGCTGGTCATGTTTCTCGTGCGCGCCCGCGATGGCCGCTATCCATCGCTCGACGCCGATGGATTATTCCCGACAAGCCTCGCCGCTTCCCCCTTCATACTGTCGGGTTTGGTAGGCGGTGTCTTTATCTCGCTGCTGTATCTGCTGCTGCTGTGGCGGCGCACGGATCTCGAGCGTTTGCTGCCCAGCGACGACAACCTCGACCGCATCACCTATAAAACGATTTGTCTAGCCTTCCCCCTATTGACCCTGATGATTGCCGCCGGAGCCTACTGGGCGAACCAGACCTGGGGCTCGTATTGGAGTTGGGATCCCAAAGAAACCTGGGCGGCGATTACCTGGCTGGTGTACGCGCTTTACTTGCACATGCGCATCACGCGGGGATGGCGTGGCCGTCGCGCCGCTTACTTCGCCATCGCCGGCTTTGCGGTGGTGATGTTCACTTTCTTTGGGGTGACTTACCTGCTTCCGGGATTGCATGCCTATGCTTAGTCCCCCTCAGGCCGCATCGAACCTGGCAGTGCCGGGTGGCAGCGGGCCCGTGTTGTCCACGGGTTCGTCGTCCCGGGGTTCGTCGCAGACGGAGGACTTCCGCTTGGGTTCCGTGCGCTTTAATTGGCAACTCAAAGCCATCCTGCCGGTCGGGCTCGTACTGCTGGCGGGGCTGCTCCTGTTCATGCTGGCGACCGTTTCTTTGCGCGACCCCGAGCGCCACGCCGTGCTCATCGTCGCGGGAGCGGGAGCCGTCGTCATTTGTGCCGTGTCCATCGTCGCTCTTGCCTATGTGATTCAGCGGCCCATGGTCGAATTGCAGGAGAAAATCGAGCGGGTAAGTGAAGGCGATCTGGAGGTCGCGGTCAGCTTCTCCCGGCGCAACGACGAAATCGGAGACCTGGGCCGCAACTTCAACCACATGATGCAGCAGTTGCGCGAGAGCCGCGAAGAAATCGAGCTCCTGCATCACACCCAGATCTCGCGCGCCGAGCACCTGGCCACGCTCGGCGAGATGGCTGCCGGCCTGGCCCACGAGATTCGCAACCCGCTCGCGGGCATCGCCGGAGTCATCGAAATCATCGGCCGCGATCTGCCTTCCACCAGTCCCGCGCGGGCGGTGGTGAAAGACGTTCGCCTGGAAATCGCGCAGATCGACCGCATTCTAACCGACCTTCTGGAAACCGCGCGGCCTCATCCGCCGCATATTTGCCGGAGCAACCTCAACACCACCGTGGAACACACCGTCATGCTGATTCGCCAGCAGGTGCTCTCCCGACCCATCAAGATCGAGCTCGAGCGGGCGCCCGATCTGCCCGAAGTCGAGCACGACAGCGATCAGATTCATCAGGTCCTGCTCAATCTGCTCCTCAACGCGCTTCAGGCCATCGAGGGCTCGGGCACCGTGCGCGTCGAGGTCGGTTCGCGAGAGGGCTGCGCCCGTGTGCTGGTCAGCGACTCCGGGCGTGGTATTCCTCCCCAGAACCTGCCGAACATTTTCCGGCCTTTCTTCACCACCAAGGGCAATGGCACCGGTCTTGGTCTTTCTCTAGCCCGCCGTATCGTGGAAGAACATCATGGCCGCATCGAAGTGACGAGCGTAGTGGGGAAAGGCAGCCAGTTTGAGGTGTTGCTGCCGTTTCAAATGCCCGCGGCTGAGGTCGCAGTCCCCTAGCCGGGTAGGTCTATGGAAGACCTGCTGCCTAGCCCAGCCCGGTCCGTCTCATCCTGGCTCCAGGATGTGAAGTCCCTCGACCAACGCGAAATGCCGTTTGTTGAACGTGGCCACTTGGCTGCCGCGCTCCAGCGCGGTGGCTGCCACGATTAGGTCGTAAGCACCAATCATTTTGCCCGCCGACTGCAATTCCGCCCAAATGCGCGCATGTTCATAAGCGGTTTGCTCGGTGTAGGGAACAATGGGCAACGCGGCCACCACGCTCTCGAGATATTTTCGACGTTTGGACTTTTGCGGTTCGACCGCGCGTTCCACCCCGTGCCAGAGCTCCGCGATCGTGATGGCGGCGATTTCAAAGTGATCGTTCGGAAGCGATGCCACCCAGCCCCCCAGATCGAAGACACCCTTTTCCCCGCGAATGATGACATCGGCATCGAGAATTATCGCCATTTGTCGGCCGGCGGTTTCAGGCTTTGACGCGCCCTTTGCAGATCGCGGCGCCATACTCGGGCCGTCTTCTCCGGCAATTCGGCTTTGACCAGCACCTCAGCCAAGTCGCGCCCGGAGCAGACTCTGGCATTGTCCGGCACCAAGCGGGCAAAAGGAGTGCCATTCTTGAGCAGCACAAAGGTGAGGTTTTGATAGTGAGCGCGGTTGACGCAATCGGCGAAATTGCGTGCTGCCTCCGTCACGCTGATGAAGTTCTCTTTCACAAAATCAGATTATCATATTTCCTGCAATGCATCCACAAGAAATGCGCGGTCGCACCCCTGCACCCGTTCCTCTCCAGCCGGGTCTTGCTACCAGCACGCGTCCCGCAAGGGGATGGGGCGGTTTTGCGGCCGGTCCCCTCCCCTTCGATTTCGTAGTAAATTAGACTCAATGCCGGTAGACAAGATCATGATCGTGGACGACGAGCGCCTGGTGCGCTGGTCGCTGCGTCAGAAGTGCGAAGAGTGGGGCTACCAGGTGGTCGAGGCCGATGCCGGGGAAGCGGGTCTTAAGCTGGCGCAACGGGAATCGCCCGATCTCGTCCTGCTCGACGTTCGCATGCCCGACCTCACCGGCATCGAGGTGCTCGATCAACTCAAGAAAAATGGCGATGCCCGCGCCGTCATCATGATCACCGCCGATCCGCAGCTCGACGATGTGAAAGCCGCGCTCAAGCTGGGAGCGTACGACTTCGTAGGCAAGCCGATCGATTTCGACGAGCTGCACGTGGCCATCAAGAACGCGCTCGAGGCCACCAGCCTGCGCACCGAAGTCCAGGCCCTGCGCAGCGAGGTGCGCCGCACCTCCGGTTATTCCAACGTGGTGAGCGTCTCGCCCAAGATGACCGAGCTCATGAAGTTTGTCCACAAGGTTGCCGCCAGCGAGGCCACCACCATTCTCATTCAAGGCGAAAGCGGTACCGGCAAGGACCTCATCGCCAAAGCCATCCACTACGAAAGCTCGCGCCAGGAGAAACCTTTCGTGGCCATTAACTGTTCCGCCATCCCCGAGACGCTCATGGAAGCCGAGCTTTTCGGCCACGAAAAAGGCGCGTTCACCGATGCCAAGCAGATGAAGAAGGGTCTATTCGAGGCGGCCGACGGCGGCACTCTGTTTCTCGATGAGATCGGGGAACTCTCTCCCCTGCTGCAAGCGAAGCTCTTGCGCGTGCTGGAAGACCAGGTCATCCGCCGCGTGGGCGGCATCCGCGACATGCAGGTGGATGTAAGGGTGATCGCCGCCTCCAATCGCGATCTTGAAAAGGCGGTGCGCGACGGCCAGTTTCGGCAGGATCTCTATTACCGGTTAGCCATCATTGCCATCTTTATCCCGCCGTTGCGCGACCGGAGAGAAGACATCATGCCTTTGGTGGACTTCTTCATCGAGCGCTACAACCGAAGATTCAAGAAGTCGATTCGCGGCATTACCGATGAGACCCGCCGGCTTATTTTTACTCACAACTGGCCGGGCAATGTTCGCGAGCTCAAGAACACCATCGAACGGGGCATGATCCTCGAAGACGAGCCGTTCCTGCGGCCAGTGTATCTGCCCTTTTCCGTGGGCGAATCGGGGGGCCGAACTGTCTTCGAACGGACCTCATCCGCGGACGGTGGACAGACCTTGCCCAACGGCCGCACCCTGCCGCGGCTTTATATCCCGGAAGGTGGAACCTCGCTGGAAGAAGTGGAACATGCCATGGTCGAGTTAGCCATGCGCCAATCGAACGGCAACCAGACCCACGCCGCCAAGCTGCTCGACATCAGCCGCGACGCCCTGCGCTACAAGCTAAAGAAATTTGGACTGATCCGCGGAGATGAAGAAAGCTCGCAAGCCGGCTCCGCGGACGAACCATGATCTGCGCGTAGTCTCTACCACGTTTTTTTGATAATAGCGGCCGGGCGTTCCCGCCCGCCATTATGTCCTTGAACCATGGAGCGCCGGGCGTCCCCGCCCGCATTTTGTGAGGCGTCGTTCTAGGCTGTGAGAAATCTTGTCAACCCCCTCTCTTGACGATTTTCCGCGTAAGTCGATGAATTGGCGTGGAAAATAAAATTGGAAAAGCTGTCCGCCGGCCAGGTTGAAATTGATATAATAGAAATAGAGAACAGAAAAGGGTGCGGAATCTCTCCGCACCCTTTCTCATTTGGTACGCCCATCTCCGCGGAAGAAGCTCAGTTCTCGTAGAGACGGGGCTTGCCCCGTCTCAGACTGCTAAACAACTCTGGTTTGCCTATGTCTTGGGAGAGTCGTGTCGTAAGTCGCTGGCAAGGGCAGCTAAGTCCTTATTCCGGAATATTTTACCTATAAGTCCTTTAAACCGGGGTTTTCCGCCTAAACCTATGATTCCATTAGATAGGGGATTATCTTTTTATCAGCAAGCAACGACATGTTGCCTTCGAAGTAAATAGGAAGAAATGGCGGCCGGGCGGGGACGCCCGGCCCTCCACGAACTGACTTACTTAATCGCTTCCGCAGCGATTCGTTCCGTAACAAACGCCTCGATCACGTCGCCAGCCTTGATGTCGCCATAGTTAGAGATGGAGATACCGCACTCCATGCCGCTGGTAACTTGCGAGGCGTCGTCTTTAAAGCGCCGCAACGATGCGACTTTGCCTTTGAACACGACCACGTTATCGCGCAGCAGCCGCACTTCGGAATCGCGCTTGATCAGTCCATCGCTCACGCGGCAACCGGCAATCGTCCCGACCTTCGGAATGCGGAAGGTCTCCAGCACATCGGCGCGTCCCTGGTAAGTTTCTTTGATCGTCGGTTCGAGCAGGCCGGTCATGGCGCGCTTGATCTCGTCCTGCAGCTCGTAAATGATCGAGTGCAGACGGATGTCGACTTTTTCCTGATCGGCTAGTTCATGAGCATTTCTCTCAGGACGCACGTTGAATCCAATTATTATGGCATTCGAA
>JBGPFV010000120.1:0-7388 GCA_041483535.1 Terriglobia bacterium
CACGATGCCCCAGCAGAAGAGGTCGAGTCATTCAAGTCCCGGAAAGAGGAGGAAAAGTACAACAAGAATTGCTTTTCTCTGCGTACTCTGCGATCTCTGCGGTAAAAGGTTCTCAGTCCAAATCGAAATCCCGGATCGGCCTGCCCGTGTCCGGCGTTTCTTTGGCCTTCTTCACCGCCTCCTGGAATTTTTTCTCCAGCAGCTCCGAGGCATGCTTTTGCGCCTCCATCGACTGGCGGAAGATCGAGTCGCGCCGGCTGTCCTGTTCTTTCATGGCGCGAGCCGCTTCTTCCATGTCGTTGAAGGTTTTCGGCTTGACCGGCGCAGTGTGCGCGATCACGCCGCGCGTCGCCGCGTCGATTTTGATGACCGCGCCGCAGCAGGGGCAAGTCACGTCGAAGTTGGATTCGCGTTTCACTACACGCGATCATACCGCAATCCGCGTCAGCTCGGCGTGAGGCGAATCGGCAGAATGTGGAACAGATACAGCAACTCCCAACCCAGCAGCACGATCGACACCACCACCACCAGGATGGCCAGAATCTCGCCGAAGTTCAGGCCGGTCTTTTGCTCCTCGAAACGGCGCGCCCCGAGGCTCAAAATGTTCAGCGTGGCAAAGCCAAACACCAGCGCCCATAGAATGTTGTAAATCTCGTCGCGGCTCGATCGCAGAAGGAACATCGCGGGCAAGACCCCGGCCGCCAGCGCATGCAGCGCGCGGCCAGAAAAACCGGCCCAGCCGCGAGCTTGCCCCAGCGCAAGAAATAACCATGCGCAACTGCGGCGTGCGGCAGTGAAGGATCCCAAGTTCATTCAGGAATCTGATACTACCGTGTTTGCCTTGCCAAAGTCAGCCAAAACCCAAAGAAACGACCCTCACAAGTTCACTGCGGTTGATTTTCTCCGGACTGTCGCAGAGGATAGTACGCAATGATCGTCAACTTCGCCGAGCGGGCGCACAACCACAACTGGGAACTCGATCCGGTCATTCGGTCGCTGCTCGATACCGATTTCTACAAGCTGCTGATGCTCCAGTTCATCTGGAAGCATTACCCGAAAACCCGCGTGTCCTTCTCTCTATTGAACCGCACCCCTTCTGTACGCGTGGCCGACATGTTTCCGCGCGAGGAGCTTCTGCACCAGATGGAGCACGTTCGCGGGCTCCGCTTTCGCAGGTCGGAACTGGTCTGGCTCGCCGGCAACACGTTCTATGGCCGCAGCGGAATTTTTGAACCCGCGTTTCTGGAATGGCTGGAGAGCGATTTCCGATTGTCCGACTATGAACTATCGGTGAAGGATGGGCAGCTCGATCTTACCTTCGACGGCCTTTGGACCGAGACCACGATGTGGGAGCTCTACGCGCTCTCGATTATTGACGAGCTCAAGACCAGGGCAGGTTTGAAAAAGCTGCGCGAGTTCGGTCTCGACATCTTGTATGCCCGCGCGAAAACAAAACTCTGGAACAAGATCGAGCGGCTGCGCGGCGTCCCCTATCTTGCCGTGGCCGACTTTGGGACCCGCCGCCGCCACAGCTTCCTCTGGCAGGAATACGTGGTGGAGGCGATGGCGGCGAATTTGGGCAGCGCCTTTACCGGAACTTCCAACGCCTTCCTCGCCCATAAGCACGATCTGGAAGCCATCGGAACCAACGCGCATGAGATTCCCATGGTGCTGGCGGCGCTCGCGACCAATGATGATGAGGACGACGATGCCATCCGAGCGTCGCAGTACCGCGTCCTGGAGTTGTGGCAGGCGACCTACCATGGCGCTCTCCGCATCATGCTGCCGGATACTTTTGGAACGTCGCAATTTCTCGAGCACGCCCCCGACTGGGTGGCCGATTGGACGGGCCAGCGCATGGACAGCAAGAATCCCTACATCGCCGGCGACGAATATATTCAGTGGCTGAAAGCGCGCGGTAGAAATCCGCAGGACAAGCGCCTCATCGCTTCCGACGCCCTCGACGTGGATGACATCCTGGGGCTGCACGCCTATTTTGGCGGAACGCTGGGGAACGGCGTCAACATAAACGACTTCAGCACCGCCGCCGATTTCCACGACCCGAAAAAGTGGAGCCCGGGCCGCCGCATTCGTTTCAGCGCCGGTTGGGGCACTTTGCTCACCAACGATTTCCGCGGCTGCGATCCCGCCGGGGGCAGCGACTTTGACCCCGTCAGCCTGATCTGCAAGGTTTCCAGTGTGGAAGGCAGGACCGCGGTGAAGCTCTCTGACAACTACGCCAAGGCGCTCGGCACGCCGTCCGAAATCGAACGCTATCGCCGCGTGTTCGGCACCGCCGGTATCAGCGACCTTCCTGTGATCACGTGAGGCTACGCATCGCTGCGGTTGGAGAGCCGGGCGTCCCCGCCCGACTGGACGTGCGAGACGCCCGTCCCTCCACCCGATAACTCACCCCGCGGTCACGGTACCAACTACCTCGCCTCCGCCACCGCCTCGCGTTCGCCAACCTGCTGCCGCCACATCGCGTAGTACAAACCTTTCTGGTCGAGCAACTCAGAGTGCCGTCCTGATTCGACGATGCGTCCACGCTCCAGTACATAGATGCGGTCGGCGTGCATCACGGTGGACAGGCGATGCGCAATCAGAATTGTGATCGCCTCCTGATTGGTTGCGACCTCGCGGATGGTGCGGCTGATTTCTTCTTCCGTCAGCGAATCGAGAGAAGACGTCGCCTCATCGAACACCAGCAACTGCGGATGCCGCAACAGCGCGCGCGCAATCGAAAGCCGCTGCTTCTCGCCTCCTGAAACCTTGACGCCGCCTTCGCCGATCAGCGTATCCAACCCGCGATCCGCGCGCGAAAGGAGGCTGTGCGCGGCCGCTTGCTGCAAGACTTCCATGCATTCTTCATCCGTGGCCTTCGGATTCACGAAGAGCAGGTTCTCGCGAATCGAGCCCGAAAACAGCTGCGTGTCCTGGGTCACGAATCCGATCTTCTCCCGCAGCACATCCAGGTCCACGCGATTCGACGGAGTCCCGTTGTAAAGAATCTCGCCCGTTTTAGGAGCGTATAAGCCCACCAGCAGTTTCACCAGCGTCGACTTCCCTGCCCCGGACGGCCCCACAAAGGCAATCGTGTCTCCGCGTGCCGCGCTGAAACCGATCTCGTCCAGCGCCAGACACGAAGAACTCTGATGCTGAAAACTGACATCCTCAAACTGCAGCGTCATCAACTCGTCCACCGGCTCTGGATCGGCCGGCTTCGGGTCGTGAGGCGTGTCGAGAATCTGCTGAAAGTTCTGCAGCGAGACCTCTGTTTCGCGATAAACATTGATGACGTTTCCCAACTCCTGCAACGGCGTGAAAATGAAAAACGAATAAATCATCAGGGCAAAAAATTGTCCGACGGTGATCTGCTGGCGAAAAATCAAATAGAGCATCAAAAACAGAATGCCGGTGCGCAACGCGTTGACGGCCGTCCCCTGGATGAAACTCAGGCTGCGCAGGTATTTCACTTTTTTGAGTTCGAGCTTCAGAATCTTTCCCGTGATCCCGTTGAGCCTCCCCACTTCCTGATGCGCCAGGCCCAGGCTCTTCACCAATTCAATATTGCGCAGCGACTCGGTGGTCGAACCCGCCAGGGCGGTGGTTTCGGCAACAATGGTCTTCTGCATCTTCTTGATCCGCTTGCTCAGTACCGAGCTGATAATTCCGAGCAGGGGAACCGTGATCAGAAACGCTGGAGCGATGCTCCAGTGCACCCGGAAGGCATAGATCATCACGAAAACGATGCCAATGAGCGAAATGAACAGCACATTGATGGCAGCAGTAATAAACCGCTCCACGTCGCTGCGAACCTTTTGCAATTTGCCCAGAGTCTCGCCACTGCGCTGGTCTTCGAAGACCTGGTAGGGCAAATCGAGCGAATGGCGGATTCCGTCCGAGTACATCTTCGCGCCCAACCGCTGCACGATCACGTTCACGAAATAGTCCTGAAAGTTCTTGGCCACGCGCGACACAAACGCCACTCCCACCGCCGCCAGCAACAAAAGCCCCGCCCCGCGGATGAACTGCCCCTGCGTGTACTGGTGATACTTGGTGGCGTAGCTGTCGATGACATGGCGAAAAATCAGGGGATCGAGCAGCGAAAAGACCTGATTGGTCGCGGCCAGCAGAAGAGCGGCCACAAACAGCTTCCAGTACTGTTTGGAATATTGGTAAAGAAGATTCATAGTCGACAGCGCGCACGTAGAAGTAAAGGCGCGAGCAATGCCGTTTAGATGGCGCACCAGTGTTTTCGATTCAGGAAACGCTATACAAGTGACTCCACGGGCTGCGGAGAAAGCGGGTTTTGGTTTTGCCTTGAAGGGGCGCGGCTCTAGCCGCGCCGTAGATGCCGCCCAATCGATGCGGCTTTAGCCGCCCAGGGCCGCGCTGACGGCTCTAAGCTGTCCCGGTGTTCGCCAGCGCTTCCACCGCTTCCCACGTCGTGCCAAAGGTCACGAAAAAATCTTTCACTTTGGTGATTTCCATGATCTTGCACACTCGCGGCTTCAGTCCCGTCAGCACCAAACACCGTCCCGTCTTCCGATGGGATACGCAGGCCTTCACCAGCGACCCCAATCCCACGGAATCAATGAAGGGGACATCCGACAAGTCCAGAATCATCGTCTCCGCGCTCTCATGGCACACCGCCCGGTCGAATTGCGGCGCGGTTTCCATCGTGATCGGCCCGCTCAGCAACAGAATCCGCTGATCTTCCGCCACCCCTTCATAGCGCTCGACGGTGAGTTCCTGCAATCCCATGGCAGGGGATTGTAGGCCACAACCCTCTCCCTGTCACTGCCGCAAATGTAACTTTTTGTATTCGCTTCTTCCGGCCGTTCTTTCCGTTTCCCCGCGACCGGCACGTCACTGCGGCTTCTTCTCGTCCCCGTGATTCTCATACACCGAGTACTGCCCGCCCGGATGCTTCAGCTTTACCGTAATCTCCATCTGCGCTTTGTTGACCTCGTAGTCTTCCCCAAAGGTCTGGAAATGCGGCGCCAGCACCTGTACTCGCAGAGGACCATACGGAATCCCCTCGACGCTCGTCTTCCCCTCCGCGTCCGTCTTCAGTTCCATCTCTCCCTTGGCCTGCTTCCCCTTGCGTTTCACGGGATGCAGTACCACCTGCGCATTTCTCACCGGCTTCCCGTCGGAGTCGCGCACCACCACAAACCGCAAAGCCGACGTTGGCCCCTCATCGTCCTGAGCCGCGGCTAAGACGGCCACGCCGAACCCAAACACAATCGCCAGCGCTGTCACCATCGTCAAATTTCTATTCATGGAAATCTCACCCCGACGAACCCTCCTGTAGAGACGGGGCTTGCCCCGTCTCCGGTTGCGCGGCGCTGGAAGACACGGCGGAGACGCGGCCAGCCGCGTCTCGACAGAAAATTCAGGTACCCTTCGCGCCATCGCTACTATCCCTGACCACTGTCTACTGGGGTTTCGGCTTCTCCGGCTTCTTGTCCTCAGTCTTCTTCGCGTCCCCGTGATTTTCGTACACCGAGTACTGCCCCCCAGGACGCTTCAACTTCACCGTAATCACCATCTCCGGCTTGTCGATCTGGTAGTCTTCCCCGAAGGTCTGGAAACCCGGCGCCAGCACCTGCACCCGCAGCGGACCATACGGAATCCCGTCAATGTTCGTCCGGCCATCGTTGTCCGTTTTCAGCTCCAACCCACCGCGCGACTGCTTGCCCTTTCGATTCACCGGATGGAGCACGACCGCCGCATTCCTCACCGGCTTGCCGTTGTAATCGCGCACCACCACAAACCGCAAATCTGACATCGGCCCGTCATCATCCTGAGCCTGCGCCCACCCCGTCATGCCCACCCCGAGCACCACCACCACCGCAATCGCGAACCAAACGCGCTTCCTCATAGCCGTTCATTTTAGAACTCATCTCATAAACAAGCTACCGAGCACCGGCACGGCGGACGCCGTGCCCTGCCCAAAACCGATTTATGAAACCAGTTCCAGGTCCTGCGCTCGCGCAGGATCATCGTTTGGATTTTATGCAGCGTACTTGCTGGACACGAACCTAGGCCCGGACCATATTCTTCAATGCCGGGTGATTGTGGATGATCAACATCGAGCCTCTCAGTTCCGCCATCTCGTTGCGGCGGAACTCGGAGAGCAGGCGGGTGATGGTTTCGCGGCTGGTACCGACCAGTTGCGAGATTTCTTCGTGGGTCATTGCCAGACGGACGCGCACGGCTCCGTGGCTGACCTTGCCGGCCGCGGCCGTTTCCAGCAGGAATCTGGCAAACCGCTCCGAAACCGAGTGTGACAATCCGATGGTGCGCACCACGCCGTAGGCATCGGAACAGTCGCGGGCAAGATGCTGGGTGGCATGGAAACATGCGTCGGCGTGCTCTTTGAGGAAGCACAGCATGTCCTCGCGCCCCACGAAGTTCAGTTGGCAGGGCTGCATGGTTTCCACCGTCAACTCGTAAGGCGCGCCGGTAACCACCGCGTGCAGTCCTAGAATTTCACCGGGTTCCGCGATGCGCACAATTAACGTCTTGCCTTCGCGCGAGGCGGTAGAGAGTTTGACGCGTCCCTGGCAGAGAATGAAAATTCCACAGGGGTTTTGTCCCTCGACCAGAACCACGGCATGTTCGGGGAAAACAGCGGCGTGTTTTACTTTGTTGAAAGCCTCAATCGAGTCCGGGGAGAGGTCGCAGAAAAAATTGCGGGAACGCAGATGGCAAGTAAGACAGCTCTCCACGCAGTGCAAGCCGGACATCATGGGCGCGCCTCCATCTCCCGGCCGTAAACAGGCCTTGCGACGGGTCGGCGAGCAACGATGGAAGGCAGTAAATATTTAGGTCTCGTGGCTGGCCAGACCGCCCTTTTGCGGAAGGTGATGACGGAGTGACTGCACGCCAACCGCCATATCGGCCGGTTTCATTTTGGGCCTGAAATTCACTGCTTGCAGCATTCCGAGAGTGGCCAACCGCCAAGTCTCGCCGGAGGGCTGGCAAGGCTGCCGTCAGTTGGGCAAGTTGGCAGCTAATCGTTGTCAGGGTTCAGCCGTCAGCGAAACCGCTTCGTGGAGGGGATGGGCGTCCTCTTCCAATTGGCTGGGCACTTGACTGGGCGAAGCCTCTGGTGTCTATTCCTGACCGGTTACTTCCAAGGTAATAACCTGTAAGTTAAGTTGGTATCCCACCCCATAAAAAATCATTGCCTCCGGTCTATTGGAATCATAGGGTTAGGCGGAAATTCCCGCAAAATCTTGGAGTTTAAAGGAGTTATATGTAAAATATTCCGGAATAAGGAGTTACGGGCCAAAAAACCGGCCGCGCTCCGCTTCTCACCCTTCATCGACATTGCACTCCTACCCCGTTTCCCAGATTCACTCCTCTCTCGCCTG
>JBGPFV010000121.1:0-7310 GCA_041483535.1 Terriglobia bacterium
ATTCTGGACTAATTCAACCTTCTGCCGATACATATGGCATGAGCGCTGTTGTGACCGAGTTCCAGACGCGGGTGACGACCGAGTTCCGGAAGGCCGTGATGACCTTGGTGGAAGCGTCGTGGGAGGACCCAGGGGGGACTTTGCAGACTGTCCCCGCGCGCATGGAAGACAAGTCCGCCGGCGGGGCATGTATACGGGTCAAGACACCCATCGTGGTCGGATCAAAGCTGAGAATTCAGTGGCGCCATGAGCACTTCTCCGGCACTGCCCGGTACTGCCGCACCGCGGGCGGGGAATATCTGGTAGGTATTCAGCGAGATACCACGAAGAGTGCGATCCCCAACCGCGCTGGCCCCGGCGATGTCCCACCGCGGAAAAGCGTGACAAGCAGCGATCCCCTGGTTCCAACCGTCAAAACCCAGAGCCTACCGGAGCGGCCAGAGAGCCAGCCGAACGAAGTTCCCACAGTCGAGCAGAAAACCGTCGAGCAGCAAGTGGAGAGTGCTCCCATCGTACGCATCGCCAGCTCGACCACGCCTGCGCGCGGGGCTAGCCACGAAATCGTTGGTCACGAAACCGACAACAGGGACAGTCCGCGCTCGCGGCCTCGATACTTCGATCCTCTTCGGCGAACTGAACTCCAGACCAAACAGCCTCCCAAGCAAGCGGGCAAGGAAAGGAAACCTATGCGATGCAAATGGCTCGAACTACCATGGCGCAAGAAGCAGGAGGGCCTTAGCCTAAGCGGCCCAGGAAACGGCGAAGGCCGCAACGCCGGAAACAGCAACGGCAATAGCGACAAGGAGAATCTTATGTCCCACCCAACTCAACCCACGCAAAAGGCTCCGGTGCGTTCCGCACGAGAGGTCCCAGACTTCCAAGTCGATCTGTTGCCCATGGAAGATATTTACCGCGCCGCCGGGATCATGAATCCGCGGAGGGGATACAGCATTAACAAAGTGGTCGAGATGCTGCACAGCGAACACATCCGCGAGTTATCGAAGGAAATGAAGCGGGCCGCGGTGCTGATGGCTCTCGACGCGGCCGGCATTCCCATCGACCAGGTGCAGAGGGACGCCAAAGCGCGTCAGGATGCCCTGGATTCCCACGAAGCCGAGCAGAAGAAGCAGGTGGAAGCAGAGTGGGCAAGGAAGGCGGAAGAAATTGTCCAGATTCAGGCGGAACTGGAGAGCATCAAGGCCCACTACACGGCACGCATCAGCCGCAACATGGAGGGCGTAGCGCGGGAGAAGGCCACCTTTGCCAGTTGGATCGCCTTGAAGCAGCAGGAATGCCAAAGCATGGCCGAAGCCGTGGCGCTGTGTTTGAAAGCGTCGGTCTCCGAGCCAGCCAGTGCTCCGCCTTCGGACACCAGCATGGTCAAGGCCAGCGCCAAGACGGTGTGATCCCATCTCTGACCCGTGGCGGTGGGCCACTTTAACGGCGGAAGTATAACGCGGGTCGTCTTTGTAACATCGACCGAACCTGCTCCACGATTCACCTCAGATCGACTTCACCGGAATCGCCATGACATCATCCACCAGCCCGACCTCCTTCTGGACGAAGGGCTCGGCGTAGGTGACGCCGCCGAGCATGCCGTAGTAGCGGGCCATGGATTCTACGCGGGCGCGGATTTCGGCTTGCGCGGGGAAGATGTTGCTGCCCGCTTCCTGGTCGATGAACTGCGACTTGTAGGCCATGAGCGAGGCCAATCGCGTCTCGAACTGCTCGCTGATGTCGACCACGAACGAAGGCCGAACATCACGGTACAGGCTGGCGTAAATGATCTTGAACGGACGATGAGGTGCTACGCCGGCAGTTCCGTAATCATAAAAAGATTTGATTCCGCTGGCGGCCGGGGGCTGATCGGTAATGGTGAGCTTGGCTAATCCGGCCAGAAAGCTGGCTTCGTATCCGAGGATGGAGGCAGCGTAGTGGTCGGGATGACGGCCTTCCCAGTAGGGAAGAATGAGGACGCGCGGACGGAGTTCGCGGATGACACGCGCAACCTTCAGTCGGTTCTCCCAGGTATTCTCGACGCGGCCATCGGGGATGTCGAGGGCTTGACGCCAGGAGACTTTGAGGATGCGCGCGGCCTCGGCCGCCTCCTGGGCGCGGTCTTCGGCGGTGCCGCGGGTTCCCATCTCGCCTTGCGTGAGGTCGAGAATGCCGGTGCGGTGGCCGCGCTCAGCCATCTTGAGAAGTGTGCCGCCGCAGGTCTGCTCCACATCGTCGCGGTGCGCGGCCAGGGCGAGAATATCGATAGGGTTGTCGGTCACGAAACAATTCTTTCAAGCGGCCGGTTTCGTGGTGCGACGATTTGCGAGCACGAAGGCGAGGCCGAACATGAACAGGGCGAACAGCACTAACGTGAGCAGCGATGCGGTCAGCGAAAATGCGCTGGGCGCTTCCGGATACATCAGCGCGCGCAGCGCTTCGACGCCGTAGGTCAGGGGATTGGCGTACATGATCCAGCGAATCCATCCTGAAGCCTTGGACAGAGGGAAGAGGGCTCCCGAAAGCAACCACAGCGGAATCAGAAATAAATTGATGATGGCGTGAAAAGCCTGCGTCGAATCCATGGGCCAGGCAATGGCGAAGCCGAGCGCGGTCAGGGCGAACGATACCAGCAACACCGTGAGCACGATCAGCCCGAACGAGGCTAGCGTCATGTGGATCCCAACGAGTGGCGAGAAAATCAGAAAAATCAATCCTTGGGCGGCGGCCAGGGTCGTACCGCCCAACACCTTTCCCAGAACAATGGCGGCGCGCGGCACCGGCGCTACCAGAACCGAGAGCAGGAAACCTTCGTTGCGGTCCTCGATCACCGACATCATGGTGAAAATCGCGGTAAAAAGAACGATCATCACCAGCGTGCCGGGATAGAAGTAATCCAGATAGTGCTCCTGGCCAGCGGCCTGCCCGGAACGAAAAGACGTGCCGAAGCCGGAGCCGAGGACGACCCAGAATAAGAGCGGCGACAGGATTACGCCCACCACGCGCGCGCGCTGACGATAGAAGCGCACAACTTCGCGCCACCAGAGCGTGAAGGCGGGCAGCAGGACGCCCGCGGAGGCGGGAGCGGTTGCGGGAAAGGTCGCGGTTTGGCTGGACATTGGTTTTAGTTTAGCAGCGTTGGGGTTCGGAGTTGCGGTCCGTCCGAACCGCGCCCACTTCGTCGTCCTAGTCTTGTACCGTATAGATCCAAACTTCGGCGCCATGGTCGGCGCGAGCCGGGACGGCAAGGTAGAAACGGTCAAATCCCTTCCTGCCCTTTCCGAAGTATCCGGCAGTGCGCGCGCCCAAGGCGGAAGGAACTTTGGCGAGAAGCTTGTAATGATCGGCATCCTCCTGCTGGAACACGCCGATATATCCTTCTCCACCCGGGATATACACGCGCTTGCGGGCGGAGTCGAAATACAGATCGTCCGCATCTTGAACCGCCGGAAGCGCAGCAACCAAGCGGCCGGAGCCGGTGTCAAACACGGCCAGTTGAGGCGGCATCCGCGTGGTGACGAACAGCCTATGGTCGAGCTCATCGAGCGCCATTGGAAAATTGCTCTCGAAACTTACCGGCCACCGGGCGATCGAATGCGTGCTGCGATTGACGACCGCGATCTGCTTCAAGTCCGGCAGGTTCACATACAGGTTTGGACCTGACGCTGCCAACTGGAAAGATTCCGGATGCGCTCCCAACTTGAACTCTTGGTCGAGCCGCTTATTGGCTGCCGCATCGACCATAGCGATTGCGCCGCTCTTTTCATCCCCATATCCGACGTAAACTCGCTTCTCCGCCGCATCATAGCGAAGGTTATCAACATCATCCCCAAAGTCGATGGAGGTAATCAAATCGAATGTAGATCCGTCGTAGATATAGAGCTTGCCCTGGTCGCTGCCTACAAACAGCTTATTCGTCTCCGGCGAATAGACCACGCCTTGCGGGGCCGGCACTCCAGAAATAGTGTGAATCACGGTCTGCGCGCCGATGCCGATAATTTCTTCCGTATTGTTCCCGAGCGCGGAAACAAAGAGCCTATTGCCGGCGGGATCGAAACCGAAGTGATCAATGCGCCCTTTCACATTCGGCAGGGGGATGGCTCCCGTCAAAACGAGCGGAACTGTACCCGAAGGAGGAGGATTGTTTTGGCCACACACTTGTGTTGTGAATGCCGCCAGCACGATCAGGACGAGGCTAAGACCACACGTTTTTCTCAATCTTCTTCTCCATTTCTATCTCCATTACGGAGAATCTCGCATTGGTTTCGCGTTCACCGCTCGTCCATTTGGCCGAAAGAGCATGAATAACGCCGCTCTGCGTCAGGAGGGTTTCTTCTTGGCTTTCTTCTTGCCGATTTCTGGTGTCGCCCCGGCGTCTTCGTTCCAGAAGCGGTGGCCGGTGCGATGGATGAAGACGTCTTCCAAGGTCGGCTTGCTTACGCTTAGCGACTGGATTTCTCCGGGGAAGGCTTCGACGACGTCGGGGACGAAGCGATGTCCGTTTTCAATTTCGAGGCGGACGTGGTTGTCCATGACGGTGGCTTCGACTTGAAACTTGCTGTGGATGCGGTCGGCTAACGTTTGCGGATTGCGCGCTTCCAGCAGAATGACGTCGCCGCCGATCTCGCGGGTCAGGGCTTCGGGCGTGCCCAGCGCCACCAGGTTGCCTTCATTCAGAATGGCGAGCCGGTCGCAGCGTTCGGCTTCTTCCATCAGGTGAGTGGTGACGATGACGGAGACGCGCTCCTGGTCGCGGAGGATCTGGAGGTATTGCCAAAGGTCGCGCCGGGCGCCGGGATCGAGGCCGGTGGTGGGCTCGTCGAGGAGCAGAACCTCGGGATGATGGAGGAGGCCTTTGGCCAACTCGATGCGGCGCTGCATGCCTCCGGAAAAAGTTTCCACGCGGTCGGCGGAACGCTCGAGCAATCCTACCCGCGTAAGTATCTCTGTGATTCGCTGCTTGAGTTCGGGCCCGCGCAGACCATAGAGGTGTCCCTGATGCCAGAGGTTTTCGTAGGCGGTGAGTTTAGGATCGACGCTCTGCGCCTGGAACACGACGCCAATGTGGCGGCGAAGGGTTCCGGGCTGCCGAACGGCATCCAGGCCAGCGATCGTGGCGCTGCCCGAAGTCGGGACCATGAGCGTGGAAAGAATGCGGAACAGGGTCGTCTTGCCGCTGCCGTTCGGACCGAGGAGACCGAAGAGTTCAGCGGGGCGAACTTCAAAAGAGACGCCGTTGAGCGCCATGCGATCCTGGTAGCGATGCACCAGGTCGTGAACGGCAATGATGGGCCGGGCAGCGGGTTCGGCAGGCTGGGCCGGGGCCGGGATGTCGATAGCAGATGAGTTCGGAGCCACAGACCATTCTACGACGGGAGATAGCGGATTATCATCCGGGGATTCCCGTAGCGACGCGGCTTGCCGCGTCTTCTGCCGCAGAGGAGACGGGGCAAGCCCCGTCTCTACAGGAAGAAAGTTACGCGGCGACGGTGCTCCGACCGGGAACGCGCTCTTCAAATGCAACCGGGACGTGGCGCCACACTTGGATAGCGAGAACGACCGTGGTCGCGAGCAGTAGGGCTCCGACGGCGACATGGACGACGGTCGAAATCACCATGGGCAGTTCGGGTTGGGCGGCGTCTCTTCCCCACATGACGCGGGTGATGAAGGCGAGAAAGCCGAGACAGAGCTGCGCCACCATCAGGCCGAGTAAGGCGATGGCCGGGCGGCGGATAGCGTCCACTTGCGGGTAGGCGGAGATGGCGCGAACCGCAGTCCAGGAGAGCACGATGGCCACAACGCCCGCGTTGATGACGTGCGGCCACCAACTCATGCCATGGTGGCGGAACATGGCGCCCAGGATCAGTTGCACATAAAGCACAAAAATCGAGAGCAGAGTCAGAGTGAAAAGAGGGGGGCGGCGCTGGTCGAATTCGACGCGCGGTTGCTCTTCCACCCAGCGGCGGCCGGTGAAGACCGCGATCGAAACGGCGATGCAGAAGAACGTCTGGGCCACGGCGGCGTGCGCGCTGGAGATGGGTGCGGGCAGAAAGAATAAAACCGTGAGTCCGCCGAGGATGCCCTGGGTGATCACGGTGGCCAGCGCGGCCAGGCCCAGAAGGCGCAGCCAGCGGCGCTTTTCGACGCGCCAGGTCCAGACGGCCAGGATAATCGTAAGCAGCCCGATGAACTCCGCCACCATGCGATGGCCGTGTTCGTACTTTATGCCGCCCACCATGTGCGGCATTTTGTAGTAGGAGCCGAAGCTGGTCGGCCAGTCCGGGACGGACAATCCGGCGTCATTGCTGGTGACGAGCGCTCCGGCGACGATGAGGACGAGAGTGGCGCAGGCGGTGAAAACGGCGAAACGATGCAGTCCGCGATGGTACGGAATTTCGATGCCTTTCAGAATAGCCCCCAGGGAAAACGAGCGAAACAGCAACGACCCGGTCGTTTCCCGAAACGCATCAGTTTAACAGAGGAGGGATTGAGCGCGACGGGCGGATTATCAGCGTTCATGAATCTCGTTCCGATCAAAACGCCATCCGTCCGAGTGACCACCGCCGGACAGACGATTGAATTCCTGGATCCATTGCTCGGGGTCGTGGCCGCCAATTAGCTTTCGTACGGAGTCGCGAATCAGCCGCTTAAAGCAATTGGCGAGAGCGGCCGCCTTTTTGCAGGCGCGCGTAAAAGGTTTCTGCGTGGGCATGCTGGTCCTCATCGGCTTATCATACCTGAGCTTGAACGCAATGAATTCTGCCTGAGACGCGGCGAGCCGCGTCTCTACGGGTGCGGTTGTTCCCCCGCCGCCGCGGATCTCTGCGTTTCCATCGCCTGAATAATGGCGTCGGCGAATTCCGAGGTGCCGGCGGTGCCGCCCACGTCGCGGGTCAGCTTGCTGCGGTCGCGGTAAACCTCGTCGATGGCGTTGCGGATCTTGAGGGCGGCGGCGTGTTCGCCGAGATGGCGCAGCATCAGCAGCGCCGATCGCAACACAGCCGTGGGATTGGCGATATTTCTTCCGGCGATGTCGGGCGCGGAACCGTGCACCGCCTCAAAGATGGCGCATTCGTGGCCGAAGTTCGCGCCGGGAACCAGGCCCAATCCGCCGACCAGTCCGGCGCACAGGTCGGAAAGAATGTCGCCGTAGAGATTCTCCATCAGCAACATATCGTATTGGTAGGGGTTCATCACCAACTGCATGCAGGTATTGTCGACGATGTGCTCGCCGTAAGTGATCTCCGGGTACTCCTTCGAAACGGCGCGCGAACAGCGCAGAAACAATCCATCGGACATCTTCATGATGTTGG
>JBGPFV010000122.1:0-7188 GCA_041483535.1 Terriglobia bacterium
AGATAGCTCTCGCCCCAATCCCACGCCATGTGAAAGCCCACTGCCCACCACAGGTTTCCGGTGCGCCGCAGTGTCAAGCAGAAGAAGAAACCAATGGCGACAACGGCCACCAGTCCGATCCTGGCCTCTCCCGGATTGGCGCCGTGGATGTAGCCGAACGAAATCGAAAGCAGCGCCGCTGCCGGCCAGAAATTCATTCCCCGCGTCAGCACCCACTGCGAGTATCCGCGCAGCAGAAATTCTTCGAAGAATCCCGTGATCAGGAAAAACACCGCGTAATACAGAGCGAACTTGACGATGCGTCCGCCGTGGAGATTGAGCGAGCCGAAGGTGAAGGCTCCGGTCGCTCGTAACACGAGCATTAGCACGGTGAGGGACGCGATTCCCCAAAGCGTCCCCACCCAGAAATTGCGGCCAAACGCTCCGCGTGCCGGCAAGCCGAAGTCGCCGAACGGACGCCCTTCGATCTGCGCCATGACAAATCCGGGCAGAATTGCGGCCAGCATCATGCTGGCCTCCGTCGCCATGCCCCACCACACCGCTCCACCCTCATGAGGATGGACAAAGTGCAGGAGCGCGCCTTCAAGCAACAGAATGATGCCGCCCATGGCCAGATAGATCAGCCATCGGGTTCCCGCGTACATACCATCGGGTCCAACGAAAACCTCATGGAAGGGCGATTCCCGTCGGGCTTCTGCGCCCGTCGATGTTGCCGGGGAAGCGAGCGGCGCAGAATTCCCGGCGGGCCGCAAAGTTGACGGTTCAGAGGGTGGAAGCGGATGGGTATCCATCGGTGTCTGGAACATGGTAAAACACTCGGTCCCGCTTTGTTGCGCCAATGTTGCGACGATTTCTTCATCTCGACGCTTTCCGCGGCCCGCAATTTGCCGCAGCCGCGCTGCTGCTGGTCTATCTCTTGCAGTGCGTCTGGTTGGTCCGCGGGCAGACGTTGCACGCCTCGCTCCCGAATTGCGACCAGGCGCTGCGCATGTACCTGGGCGGCGAACAATGGAAGAGTGGCATCATCGCGGGAACCCCACAATCGTTGCGTTCGGAAGCCGCCACTGGCGTATCTTCCGCCGGACGCGCTAACCCTCTCCACGTGCGCGACGGTTACGATCAGGACCGCTCGCCCCTTTACTATCTCGTTGCCGCAGCGCCGCTTTTGGTGCGTCCCGGTTCGTGGTTGCCCGAAGCACTCCAAACTTTACTGGCCGCGTCCCCGTACCTGTTCTTCGGCGTCATGCTCGGTGCCTCGCTCTGGTACGTGGCGCGCCGTCTCTACGGGAACGCCGGCGGATACATCGCGCTCGCACTCTACTGCTTTTCGCCGGCCATGATTGTGAACGTGGCCGGGGCGCAGAGTCGGGGTGAGATGGGCGCCGTGTGGGGAGCGTTCGGAACCGTCTTTACCGCTATCGCCGTGGCGCACACGCTCTACGCTCCCCGCGAAGTTGTGTTCTGGAACTGGCGACGCATTCTGCTGCTGGGATTGTCTCTGGCCCTGACGACGGGCAACCAGTTTTCGCTGGCGGTGCTGGCACTGGTGATTTTGCCGCTCATGTTGTGGGTGGCGCCAGTCCGGCCGCGTGCCGTGTTTGCGATCTGGACCACGGCCATCGCAGTCGCACTGGCACTGCTGTTTGCCGCCTACTTTTTTGAGCCTGTGTTGTTCTGGCGAGGAATGGTACTCGCTCGCTGGACGAACTTCGAACCGGCCGCGTTTCGGATGTCCGTTTCCTACCGCCGCGCTTTGGAAACGATCGACGTCGGCAGTCCGCCTCTGATGCTCGCCTTACCGGTGGCGCTGGTCGTGTACTTTGGATGGAAGCGCGCGCGCTATTTCGGCAACACGGCGCCGCTCCTGATCGTGGGACTGGCGCTCATTTTGGCTCTGGGCGCTCCCGATTTTCCGGGACAAGGATTTCATCTGACCATGCTCGTGTTTCTCTTCGTCTTCGTCAGCGGAGTGTTCGCCGATCTGCTGGAGACTCAGCACCGCTTGCTGGTGGCGGCTGGCCTCGGCGGGTGGTTGAGCGCATCGGCCATCTGGAACCTGTGGCAGTTGTGGCGCGCTTAACATCCTGTAGAGACGCGGCTTGCCGCGTTTCCGGTGGTGGGGGGAACTGGGCAAACCCCGTCTCTGCAGGTTAAATGACGGGTTACAATGTTGGTAAGGATCAACTTGGCATGAGCGCTCGGACCGAGACTCCGACATCGAAGACCATCTACGTAACCCGCACAGGCCTGCCGCTTAGTTTCGAGCTGGAATGGCCTTTTCGGCATGCCACGTCCGGCGCAGACTTTGACGTTCTGCACACGGCGATCACGCTGGAACATTCGGGAAGCCTGCGTGCGCTGGTGGCCGTGAATCTTTCTGCGACGCTGCGGGAAGTGCTGCCTTCGCTTGAGCCGAAAGACACGGAGGGTCCCGTCATCAACGCTCTGCGGAAGGAGGTCGACCAGAAGCAAACGGAGTTTGTGAAATCGGGCAAGCTGGTGCCGCTGCCCTTATCCAGCCGACACTACAGCTTCAAACTCAAGCAGTGGGTCTTCGGCAAGGCCAGCGACGAAGAGATCGCCCGGATGATCGAGCGCAAGGTGTATTGGCAGACGAGTCTGGTTGGCGGAGATGTGTGGCTGGGCGACCGGACCGAGGCCCTCTACCTCGATACCACCACCGATCACATCGCGGAAATCGGCGCCGGACTCGCGCAGCGGGGGCTGATCACCATGGCACGGCGGTACGCGACCGCCCTTCCCGCCCTAATGGAACAAAAAGATCGTTTCGAATCTGAGATGGCGGCGGCGCGTCGGCAACTGGAAGAAAAGCACGCCTTTGAGCGCGGGTAGGGTTACGGCTCAGCGGCCCCTAAAGGGGCAATTGATTTCGAGAATTTGCGGTATCGCTAAAGCTGTTCAGTCTCATGACATCCTTTACAGATTGTTCTGTAAAGCATGTGGTGGAACTTTACACCTTCAGGTATATCGCAAGTACTGTGTTTTGAGGGCGCCTTTAGGCGCTGGTTGTGGGAACCGGAGTTTCCACCGCAGACCCTTACTCGTACGCCAGCGCGTCGATGGGGTCCTTCTGCGCCGCCTGGAACGCCGGATACAGCGCGCCGCCAACCGCGCTCGCCATCGCGATCAACGCTGCCCGCGCAATCCATCCCCCGGCCAGAACCATGGGCGTCAGGGGCAGCCGGTTATGAATCAGGGTCCGCGCCACCACGCTCGCGACGATGCCCAGCAGGATGCCACCCACCGCCAGCAGCGCCGTTTCCCGCAGCACCACGTTCACGATATACGGCTTCGACGCACCCATCGATTTCAGAATGCCGATTTCACGCGTCCGCTCCATCACCGCCGTGTACATTGCCTGAAAAATCACCAGCACACCGATGACCACCGCAATCCCGATTACCACGTCGATAAAGGTTGAAAGGCCCGGAATGTGCGTCGGCGTCATCATGGAAAGGTACGTGGCCATCGAACTGGCGACGTAGCGTTCCATCCCCGGCACGTGCTTGATCTCGTCCACCACCGCATCCGCGTTGCCGGGCTCGTCCAGCTTGAGGTACATCACCGAGGCCTTATCCTTGCCGCCGGTCAGATCCTGCAAGGTGCTCAGGGGAAGAAATTTCCGCCCACCCTTTCCGCGCTCGACAATGCCGCAGATGCGGAACGGGTTATTGAGGATCTCGATCGTGTCGCCGACCTTGGAGTGCTTGGACTGGGCAAAAAGATCGTCGACCATCACATCATTCGGGCCCTGAAACGGCCCGCCCTCCAGATAGTGGAAACCGCCCGACATCCCCTCGTAACTCGGCAGATCGATTCCGGCGATGATCTCCAGCGCTCCAGCGGTTGAAACCTGCGTGATCACCGGGGCAACCCGTTCCACGTGCGGCAGTTTCGCCAGAACGCCCGCCACCTTGATCGGCATCGGGCTGCCGGTCAGCCCGGCAATGAAAGACGATCCCGGAGGCAGCACGATCACATCCGCCCCAATGCCCGCAGTCCGCGCCCGGGAATCCTGCAACATCCCCAGCGAGAACCCAACAATCAGCAGGATCATCGCCACTTCCAGCGCCACCGCCACAATGCTGATCAGCGATCGCACCGGCCGATGCACCAAATTCCCGACGATCAGGCGATTCATCATGCTTTTTCCGGGGAGCTACTTGCTTCGGTCATGCGACGTTTTCGCCGCCGCCGCCCTGGCGTTCGATCCATCCAGGTGCACCACCTCGGCCCCAGGCGGCTGCTCCAGCGCAAACTGATCGTCGGTCAGCGTGTGATTGATTTCCAGCTTGACCATGCTCAGGGTGATGTCGTAATCCTCCCGCGGCCGCTCGATCTCAATCGTACTTGGGAATGTAGTCCCCGCGTAATCCTTGTAGTCATGGTAGCGGGCGTCGGTTGCAACGTTTCCCTGTTGGTCGTAGATCCTTTGCCGCCGCGGCAGCAGGTCAGTTCGGCTGAACTCGATCTTGCGCGACAAATACCATCCCTCGGGCCCCTTGCGGATGACCGCCAGCGCGTAATTCGGCTGATCCACCCGATGCTTCTTCGCGTCCAACACCGTTTCATAGCCGTTTTCGATCACCGCGATCTCGTCCCGCCCGATTTCCGGTATCAGCAGCGCGTCGTATATGTACTGCGGCCGCATGTTCTCCAGCCGCTTGTCGGGCTGGTAGTTGTCGCCATCGTCCAAGCCCACGTAAAACTTGTTCTTCGGAGGGATCCAGAGCTTGAATTCCTGCCCATCGCTCACCATATCGAAGGCCGTGTTTCGCACCAGCGGCAGCAGGCCCTTCATCCGCAGCATCGCTGGCCTGCGCGCCAGCACGTAGCCGCGAATCTCTTTGTAATCGGTAATGCGGCCGTTCTTCTGGTCCCCAGCCGATGCGTCAATATCCACGGTTGCCTGCATGGATTGAATCTTGGCGGCCTGGCTCTTGACGTATTCGATCAGATCCTGCTGGGTCGCGCTCTTCAGTGGCCGGTCTGAGAACTGGCGGTCCACGGTACGTGTCCGGAACAGACACCCGCTCAGCGGAAAGGTAGCCGCCGCGAGAAATAAAAGACAAAGCAAACGCAGATGAGGACGATACATTCCTATGCCGCTGCCTGGGGAAACTTTTGCCACATGGGTATCTGATTAGTATAAGGCAGCGGAAGGTTCAGCGCTCAGCCGTCTCTGTTGCAAGTACGGTTCCTGCCGGAAACCCACCGCCGACAGGCTGCGGAAGAACTCCGGCTCCCGTATCAGCGTATCGCTTACAGGCTGTGAAGAAACTCGGGTAGAGACGGGGATTGCCCCGTCTCAGACTGCCTGAAAATCTTGGTTCGCGTCCGTTTGGGAAAGGCCAGACTTTACAGGCCGCGGAAAAACTCTGCCTTCGTATCAGGGCGTCGCTTTAGCGACACCGTTAAGGTCTTCAAAATCAGACGCCCCTTTAGGGCCTGGGCGTCGAACATCCGAGCCGACCCCTTATTCCGGGATACTTTACCTGTAAGTCATCTAAACTCAAAGACCTGGATGGATTTTCCTTCTAACTAGGTGATTCCAATAGACCGGGGGGAGGTAAAGGGGGGTACTCCCCCAAGGTACCAACTGGTTAATACGCACCCCCGCGCCTAAGAATAATAAGAAGATGCCGATTAGCTGTTACCGTAGGCCGAGTGCGCGGCGATAGTTAACCACGTTCCGATTGTGCTCTTCCAGGCTGCGGGCGAAGCGGTGGTGTCCGTTGCCATCGCTGACGAAGTAAAGGAATCTTGTGCTGTCGGGATGCAGCGCTGCTTCCAGAGCGCCTTTCCCCGGATTCGCGATTGGTCCCGGTGGCAGCCCTGGAAAACGATACGTGTTGTAGGGCGAGTTCACGGCCATGTCGGCATGATGCAGGCTTCCCGAATACGTGCCGGTCAGCAACTCGCCGTAGATCACGCTCGGATCGGCGTCGAGCGCCATCTTTTGCGCCAGCCGGTTGTAGTACACGCTGGCTACGCAGGGGCGTTCCTCTGGCGTCGCCGTTTCTTTCTCGACGATCGACGCCATGGTGACGATCCTGGCAACCTCCGAGTTCAGCCCGATCTGTTGCGCCACCTGCCGGAACTGGCGCACCATCGTTGCCGCCATTTCCTCCAGGCTTTGCGTGCGCGTGAACTGGTAGGTATTGGGGAACAGATACCCCTCGAGCGACTTGGCCTCCGGCGCCAGATCCGAGATTAGCTGCGTCTGGGTTTCGGCAACCTGCAGAAAATCCGCCGCCGACCCCAGCCCCGCGTCCTCCATCGCCCGGGCGATGTCGAACATTGTGTAGCCCTCGGGAATGGTCACCACGTGGAAGTAGATATCGCCGTGCGCGATCCGCTCGTGAACCTGGCGAAGAGTCGCCTCACGCTCGAAAACATACTCCCCCGCCTTCAGCGATGGCTTGCGATGCCACGCGTGCCAGAGCCGGAAGGCCAGCGCGCTGCGAATCACGCCCGCCTTCTTCAACTCCGCCGCAATACGCCGCGTCGAATATCCGGTATGCAGCAGCAAAGAAGTATTGGCTGGGGGCGTCATCGGGACATAGACCTGCCACGCCACCCAGCCGCCAACGGCGAGAACCGCAACCAAAAACAGTGTGATCAGCGTGCGCAAGGTTCCAGTGTAGAGGTCTTTTCAGATTGCCACAAAGTGGCTGGAGTACAGGGACTGAAGAACAGATTGCACAAGGTTAATGGTAGGCTTTGCCGACCCGGAGTGTACTGCCAACTGCGATGGGGAGGTCCAGCAAGGGTACGTCACTGGGCCGCAGGCAAGCCCATCTTCCTCACGACGGCCTGATAGCGCGGATCGGAGTGCAGGAAGTCGAAATTTGGATCGCCTTGGATACGCACCAAGTAGGGTGCGCGCTCCTTGTAAGCCAGTTCCAGATAATGGATTGCCTCGTCCTTACGTCGCAGACCCGCATAACTGTCGGCGAACTCGAGCGGTGAAACGTAACCTTTTGCGGCCTTCTTCTTGAAATCGTTCAGTTCCCACTCGAGCACCGCCTTGAAACGGTCGCGCGCAAAGGCCTGTCGCACCGCAGTTGCCGATTCCTTGTTGCCCGCTAGCAACAGCATCCGTTCCCATTCCTGGGCCGCTTCTTTCTCCATGCCTTTGAACCGGTAGGCGTTCACCAGGAGCCC
>JBGPFV010000123.1:0-7091 GCA_041483535.1 Terriglobia bacterium
ATTCGTGGATCGGATCGCACTCGAAGTACACGCAAGGCGCGGCGCTGCCGTTGGATCGGGAGTATCGCAGCAAGCCGGCGTACGGGGCGCTGCGGGAGGCGCTGGAGAAGGCGCGGCGTTAGTTCGGTGGTTGAGTTTCGCCAGCTTGCGCTGGACGTAGCGAAGGGTCCAAGCGGGTGTAGCGCCCTAATAGCGCGTAGAAAGAGTGTGGCAGATCTTAGGCTTAAACCATGCCATGTTTTGCCGCACATTCCTGGATGTCGAAGTGACGAACCATTTTGCGGATATGGCCAAGTTCAATGGTCGTATGCTTGGGCAGAGTTGGAAAGACTTTGCCCCTGTACTTCACCATTCGGAAATGGTTTGTCAGTCGAATAGTGTGTCCAGGGGCGCACTCTGTCAACATGCGTTGAACATCTGCAAACGCTCTGGAGGCCGACATCTATGCGGCTTTTGCGTCAGCGACAGAGTAAGTATCTGCCACGTTGTCACTCGCCACGAAGCGTTTGATTTGTCCGTCCAGGCGCTCAACTTCGATCCGTGGAGGTCTAGCGTCCGGCGATTGTCGCGGCAACTTCGAGAACGGCTCAGGCGGTGCGACATTTGCGCTACGAATAGCTCGCAGGGCATTCTCCCATGCCTGCTCGTCTGCATCGCTTTCATTGAAGAAGCGTTCGACTTCAGCTCTGAACTCATCGTAGCTCTTGCTGTCTTGTGCAATATCGAACAAAACTTCTTTGTACGTCTGCCGAAAACGCAAGAACGCCTCATCGATGGTGCAGCCGGACTCCGCGATTGCAGCCGGACGCACACCATACATCCACCACTTACCGCCATCTTGGCGCATCAAGGTGCGCCCGGACATGGTGATTTTTGCCAAGAACCCATCTCCCGATATGGTGTCTTGGAGGGTGATCATTATCGGGTGTTCTTGCACATCGACGAGCAACTGTGACATTCAATCTCCGTCTCCACTGGTTTCTACACAGTGTGTATCGGCATATTGCGATTCTGCGATGGGTACGTCGATTGTTCAACGTTACCGACGGTCCATCGGCAACCGAATTCTTGCAATTTAGATCCCATAACAGGGAGAAAGGTTACTAAAGTGCCGGACTTTAGCAACAAAGCCGGATGGTATACCAGATAAATCGTGGAAAACAAGTGCACCGATCACCAAGAATAGCGCTTTCGCGGCTAGTTCGTCATCTCGGCGATGAGTTCGGTCATGCCCCACAACGTAATTTGTCAGACCTGCTTCTTTAGCCGGAGCCACGCTGGGGTTGTGTGAACCGCAAAGAAATTGTACCACGCGGGCGGGGACGCCCGACGCTCCACCGGCGTCGCGCGGTTCGCTTCCAATGACCTACCGTGATCTCCCGTTGAATTGCGAATGGCAAACAGAGAGCGGCGAGCGACGAGCCCCGCCCCCTGCCCGCTCTATAATGGTCCTCTAGGTTGAGCAATCAACGGCACCTTGGCCACACCGAATCCAATTCGCGATGAACCCAAAACTTCCGGGCGCCGGAAGGCGGTGATTGGGCTGGGGATCGGCGCTTTTCTGCTGCTGGCGATTCTGGTCGCGCAGGCTTCGTTCAATCTGAAGTTCATCAGTCCCGACAGCAATGAACAGCTTCTGTTTTTTGCCGGACTCAGCGGCCTGATCTTCCTTGCCTTCGTGGCACTGACCATCGTTCTGGCGCGCAATCTGCTGAAACTCTTTGCCGAACGTCGGCAAGGCGTGGCGGGTTCGAAGTTCCGCACGCGCCTGGTGGTGGTCAGCCTGCTGCTGTCGTTTTTGCCGGTGATTGCGATGTTCTGGTTCTCGTATGGGCTGATGAATCGCTCGATCGACAAGTGGTTCTCGCAGCCGGTCGAGGAAGTGCGTGCGGATACGGCAGCGATGTCGGCTCTGCTCTATGACTACGCGGGCGAGAATGCGGCCTCGGAAGCGCAAGCCATCGCTCAGTCGGAGGAATTCCAAAAAGCTTTCGCCAGCGGGAATTTCAGTGAAGCCACGCAAGAACTTCAGGAACACCTTCCGACGCTGCAAGGCGGATTCGTTCTGGCCCTGGCCCATGGCAACGTGGTCGCCAGGCTAAACCCTCCGGCGCATTGGGCTGACATGAAGGATCGTTTCCCGGTGCAGGCGGCGCTGCGCGGAGCGCATCCGCATTTCCAGTGGGGCCAGACGGACTACCTGGTGGCGGCGGCCCCGCTTCGAGATGGGGCGGTGCTTGTCGCCATGCCGCTGCCGGCAAAATTCGCCCAAACCGCCAGGCAGATTCAGGACAGCCAAAAGCGTTACATCGAACTGGCCGCAAAGAGGAAGCTGTTTCGGCGGACGTATATCGGATTTCTCCTGCTGCTGACGGTGCTGGTGCTGTTCGCTTCGACCTGGCTGGCGCTGCTGCTTTCGAAGCTGGTCAACCGTCCGGTGGCGGCGCTGGCAGCGGGGACCGAGGCCATCTCCAAAGGACAACTGGACTACCGCGTCGATATTCGCGCCACCGACGAACTGGCTGAGCTGGTGCAGTCATTCAACAGCATGGCGGAACAACTGGAGTCCAGCCGGCGGCAGATCGAAGCCTCCAGCCGCGATGTGGGCGCGGCGAATGAGGCGCTCGAAAGACGACGGCGGTATATCGAAACGGTTCTCGAAAGCATTCCGACGGGAGTGATTTCGATTGACGCGGCGCGCCGTGTGACGCTGGCGAACGCCGCGTTCTCGCGCATGTTTTACGTAGAGCAAAGCGAGTATATGAGTCCGGCGGCACTGGTGAATCTGCCGCTGCGGGAGGTGATGCCCGCCGACGTGCTCGCCGACCTCGAACCGCTGCTGCGCCGCGCGGATCGTATGGGCATTACGGCCGCCAACATGGAACTCGACTTGCCGCGGGCGCAGTTGAATGTCGCGGTAACTGTCTCCGCGCTACAGCACGCCGCCGAGGGGCTGGGATATGTGCTGGTGTTCGAAGACCTGTCGGACCTGTTGCGGGCGCAGAAACAGGCCGCCTGGCGCGAAGTGGCGCGGCGCGTGGCGCATGAGATCAAGAACCCGCTGACCCCGATCGCGCTTTCCGCCGAGCGCATCCATCGCCATTTGACGCGCGGCACGACGCCCGATGCCGCTTCACTCGAGGTAATCCGCACTTGCTCGGAAACCATCGGGAACGCGGTTGAAAGCGTGCGCACACTGGTGGATGAATTTTCGGCGCTGGCACGTTTCCCCGCCTCGCGCCCGCAACCCGCCAGCTTGAATCAGCTGGTGGAGGGCGCGCTCCAACTGTTCAATGGGCGACTGGAGGGCATTCGCGTGCGCACGGAACTGGCGCACGATCTGCCGGCGGTGATGGCCGACCCGGAAGCGATCAAGCGCGCGATCGCGAATCTGGTGGACAACGCAGCCGAGGCCATGCAGGACGCGATGCTGAAGGAGATCACGATTTCCACTTCGCTGGTGGCCAGCCGCGATGCCGTCGAGCTGGCGGTCTCGGACACGGGGCAGGGAGTTTCGCGCGACGTGAAAGAACGGCTGTTCCTGCCGTATTTTTCGACGAAGGAAAGGGGCACGGGGCTGGGTCTGGCGATCGTGAGCCGGATTGTGGAAGACCATCGCGGTTCGATCCGGGTGGAAGAAAACAAACCGTTCGGCAGCCGCTTCGTGGTCGAACTGCCCGTCGCCGCTGAAACCGTCAGCGCTCCGGCGGCCAGCTAATAAGCTGCCTGTGTAGAGACGGGGCTTGCCCCGTCTCAGCCCGCGGCAGGAGACGCGGCAAGCCGCGTCTCTACGGGAGATTTGTCAGAATTCAAGTTTCATGACAGGCAAGTAACCATGGCACACATTCTCATCGTCGATGACGAAGCCGGTATCCGCGAATCTTTGCGCGGCATCCTCGAGGACGAGGGCTACAAAATCAGCGTCAGCCCGAGCGGAGAAGACTGCCTGGAGTTGTTGCGCAAAAGCAGCTTCGACTTGATCCTGCTGGATGTGTGGCTGACCGGGATCGACGGGTTGGAAGTGCTGGAGAAGATCCGCGCGATGGAGGATCCGCCGGAGGTCATCATGATCTCGGGCCACGGGACGATTGAGACGGCGGTGCGCGCGACGAAGCTGGGCGCCTACGATTTTGCGGAAAAGCCGCTGTCGCTGGAAAAGACGCTCATTCTGGTCAAGAATGCGATCGACACGCGGCGGCTGCGCCATGAGAATCTCGACCTGCGGAAGCAACTGCAGGCGAAGAGCGTAATTGTCGGAGACAGCGTTCCCATGAAGGCGCTGCGGCAGCAGATTGCGCTGATGGCGCCGACCAACGGACGGGTGCTGATCTACGGCGAATCGGGCACGGGAAAAGAACTGGTCGCGCATGCCATCCACATGCAGAGCCTGCGCAAAGAGGAGATGTTTGTGGAGATGAACTGCGCCGCGATTCCCGAAGACCTGATCGACAGCGAACTGTTCGGACATGTTAAGTCGTCGTTTCCCGGAGCTACGGCGGACAAGGAAGGCAAGTTTCAGAAGGCCGATAAGGGAACTTTGTTTCTGGACGAAGTCGGCGACATGAGTCTGAAGACACAGTCGAAAGTTTTGCGCACGCTGGAACAGCAGCGGTTCAATCCGGTGGGAAGCGACGATCCGGTCACGGTGGACGTGCGGGTGATTGCTTCCACCAATAAAGACCTGGAGGAAGAAATTGCGAAGGGGAATTTTCGCGAAGATCTTTTTTACCGTCTGAACGTGGTTCCGTTCGTGGTGCCGCCGCTGCGCGAACGTAAGGAAGACATCCCGCTGTTTGCGCGGCACTTTCTGAAGGAATTTGCCTCGGCCTATGGCCGCCGTCCAAGAGAAATCACCGACGATGCCATTGATGCGCTGATGCGCTATGCCTGGCCGGGGAACATCCGCGAACTGCGCAATGTGATCGAGCGCATCGTGATCATGAATCCCACTACCTCACGATTTGAGCGCAAGCATCTTCCGCCGCTGGTGCACCGCGACGGCAGCAGGCGGGTAGCTGGGACGGAAGGCTCGACGCTGCACCAGGCGCGGGCGGCCTATGAGCGCGACTACATCCTCAAGAAACTCGACGAGAATCATGGCAACGTCAGCCGCACGGCCGAGGTACTGGGACTGGAGCGCAGCCATCTGTATCGGAAGATGAAGAGTTTGGGGATTGCGGCGAAGGAGTAGTGAAGGTCTCAGGTCTCAGGTCTTAGGTCTTAGGTTTCAGGAAAACCGAGCGGCAGATCAAGATCCAGGTTTTCCTAAGACCTGACACCTAAGACCTGAGACCTTCTCTCTATTTTTTCCGCATGTGAATCTCGGTCCCGTTCTTGTGAAACTGGACTTCGTCCATCAACTGATTGATCAGGTAAATGCCCCGGCCGTGATTGGAATAGATGTTCTCACCCTGGCAGGGATTGGCAATCTGGGCGGGATCGAAACCGGGGCCGGGGTCGCGCACCACGATCAGCATGCCCCGCTGCTCGTCGCAGGCCACATCGCATTCGATCACTTTGGAGGGATCGCCTTTCGCTCCATGCACGACGGCATTGGCCAGGGCCTCGGTCAAGGCGAGTTCGATGTCGTCTTCGCGACCCGAAGCACATTTCATTTCCCGCACCACCTTCATCACGCTGCGGACGACGGGGTCGATGGCATCGCGGTCGCCGGAAAGGGTCACGCTGAGCTTGAGGTCAAGCTTCTCCGCGTCGAAGTTATAAGACTGCGGCGGCTGCTCAGAGGATGCGGAAGAATCTTCCATAAAGGGCTGCGGTCTTGGCTCCAGCCTATCCCCTGACTAAGATGCAGGAAGGCGCACAAGGATTCTAGGGACATACTGGCTGCGATGCAAACGTTTTTTGGATCGCAGGCAAGTTTGGCGGATTACGACCGCGTGTTACCCATGATCAGAACCTGTCTAACGACCTGAAACCTCTTGCCTGGAACCCAACTGCTGAAAGAGTTGAAACAACAACGGCAGCCCCTAAAGGGGCTTTTGCAGGCCGTGACTTTCGGCATCGCTGAAGCGATGCCCTGATACGAAGCACGAGCTTTTCGAAGCACGAGGTTTCCGAAGCGCGAGCTTTCCGAAGCACGAGGTTTCCGACCGCCATCGGGAGACCCAATTTACGACTCCGGATCGGGCGGGCCTCCAATCTGCTGTAGTTGACGCCGCCAATCCAGTTCTTCCACAAAGGTTCGCGAGTCGCGCCATCCGGCCTTGATCTTGACGAAGAGTTCGAGAAACACTTTGGTGCCTACCATCTTCTCGATGTCGAGGCGGGCGGCGGTTCCGATCTTCTTGAGCATTTGGCCGCCTTTGCCGAGCAGGATGGCTTTTTGGCCGTCGCGTTCGCAGTAAATCACAGCGGCAATCCTGGTCAGCCTTGGATCCTCTTCGAACTGCTCGATCAGAACCGAGACCGCGTGCGGCACCTCTTCGTGCGTCTGCATAAGGACGTGTTCGCGGATCAGCTCCGCCGCCATGAAGCGCACCGGTTGGTCGGTGATCTGATCTTCGGGAAAATAGCGCGGACCGTTGGGCAGAGCTTTCAGAACGCAGGACAGCAATTCATCGAGGCCTTTCTTTTTGAGAGCGGAGATGGGGACGACCTCGTTGAAGTCGTGCAGCGTTTGGAACTGCGCGATCAGCGGGAGCAGCTTACTCTTGTCGGCGAGGAGATCGATTTTGTTGAGCAGCAGGAAGACCGGGGTGCCCGCCTTTTTCGCCAGGTCGAGGACGAAGCTGTCGTCGCGGTCCCACTTCTTCTTGGCGTCGACAATCATCAAAATAAGTTCGCAGCCTTCGAGCGCCTCGCGCACCTCGGACATCATCTTGCGGCCCAGCGAGGAGCCGGAACGGTGAACTCCGGGCGTGTCTATGAGCACGATTTGCCCGGCTTCGCGTTGCTTTTGTTTCGGGACATTGATGATGCCCAAAATGCGGTTGCGCGTGGTCTGAGGCTTGGGAGAAATGATGGCCAGTTTCTCGCCGACCAGCGCATTCAGCAGTGTGCTCTTGCCCGCATTGGGGCGGCCGAGAATGCAGACGAATCCGGAGTGGAAGGACATGGGGATAGGCTACTAG
>JBGPFV010000124.1:0-7070 GCA_041483535.1 Terriglobia bacterium
AATCAGCCGGATGCGCGCGCCCGCCTTGCGAATGTCGGCGATCAGCTTCTGGTGCCGCGGACGTTCGAGCACCATCACCACCAGATCTTCCACGCTGCGATGCAATCGCCGCGCGATATTTTTCAGATTGACAGCCACCGGAGCGTCCAGTTCCACCGCGTTCTTGCACGATGGCCCGACCACGATCTTTTCCATGTAGCAGTCGGGAGCGTGCAACAGCCCGCCTTTTTCCGAAGCCGCCAGCACCGTGATCGCTCCCGGCGATCCGGTAGCGCAGAGGTTCGTGCCTTCCAGCGGATCGACGGCGATGTCCACGTGCGGAACCTCGCGGCCGTCCGGATACGTACCGCCCACCTGCTCGCCGATATAAAGCATGGGCGCTTCGTCCCGTTCGCCCTCGCCGATCACAATGGTGCCGTGCATGGGGACCGTGTCCATGGTCTTGCGCATGGCCTCGGTGGCCACCTGGTCGCTCAACCGGCGTTCCCCTCGGCCCATGGTGCGCGCCGACTCGATGGCCGCGTTTTCCACCACGCGTAAAAATTCCAGCGCCAGATCGCTTTCAAGATTCTCCCCAAAATTCTTGGCATGCGGTTCGGGACGGGTTTGGGTTGCCATAAAGCCTCCTGAATATAAATGCGACTTTGGACTATATTCCCTTCGGAGAGAAGATGGAAGTGCAAGCGTCACTGGCCAGCCCGTGTGGGCGCGGGTGACTCGCCCGCGCATTCGCGAACCGCCAACCGTCTGCTAGTCTTCCCCCATGACCACCGATCGCAAAGAACCCACCTATCTCTTCTCCGAAAAGCAGGTTGCGGAAAAAAGCGAACTCGCCCGCCGCTTTCTCGACCAGCGCGCGCGTCTGAACGAAAACGTCGACAAGGCCGACAACTACCTCGTCAAACGTTTCTACAACCTGGATCACAACACCTTCCTCGAAGGCGCTCTGCCCGCGAAATACAAAGAATTGATGGGGCTGACCGCCTCCGCCTGTTTGCGTTGCGACGACTGCATTTCCTACCACATGATTCAGTCCTATCGCCTGGGCGGGACTCGCGCCGAGCAAGAGGAAGCCATCAACGTGGCGCTGGTGGTAGGCGGCAGCATCGTGATTCCGCACATGCGGAGGGCGTATGAGTTGCTGACAGAGTTGTATGGGTGAGGGTGGGGCGGATACACTTGTCCGCCGCTGTCATCAGATAAAGACTTCCGGAGAAACGTGGAACCGTCGGCTGAGCCGTCGAATGTGCTCCGTGGTGAGTTGCCGCTTTCCGTGGAGAACCTCGGAAACAATGCTGGGTGTGCCAAAGACATCCAACATGTCTTTTTGCTTCAGATTATTCGCTTGCATCAGTTCGTTCAGCACCTCGACAGGGCTGGCTGCCTTGAGCGCGTAGTGTTTCTCTTCAAAATCCTCGATCAGCAGCGTCAAGAGATCGGCCATACGGCGTTCGGCAGCCGTCATCTGTTTACCTTTTCTGTCCAGTTCTTCGAGTCGACGGATGCAACGCTCGTTCTCCGCCTCGCTGCGAATGACCGCAGGCAGAGCGCTGGAAAGCAGAGCGGCATATTCAGAACGGACTGCGGTCGCACTCATGATTTCCAACCTCCACGGTCATACTCGGCATGCGTCAAAACATGGCGGACGTAAATTCGACCGAAGGCATAGTTGATCTCCGTGATCAGCCGGTACTGGTTCCCTTTGATGTTGAAAATCGTCCACTTACCAACGGCGTCGGCACTCAAAAAAGTCGTGCGGACGTCCGCCAGACTTTTCCACTCAGCTTTCTTCGCGATGCGAAACCACGCGTCGAGCGGACCTTCCAGATCGCTGTGTCTCGCGGCCGCTTCTTTCAACTTCTTGCGGCTGATGACATGCATGCCGCTCCTCGTTAGTTCGCAAGCTGCAAACATTGTACTTCGCAACTTGCGAAGATGTCAAGAGCGCATGGACCGCAGGAAAAGGGTCTAGAAGGCGTCAATCCCCGTCACGCTCGCCCCAATAATCAGCGTGTGGATATCATGCGTCCCCTCGTAGGTCTTCACGCTTTCGAGGTTCATCAGATGCCGCATGATGGGGTAATCGTCGGCGATGCCGTTCGCGCCCAGAATATCTCGCGACATCCGTGCGCATTCCAGCGCCATCCAGACGTTGTTTCTCTTCGCCATCGAGATGTGCTGGTGCTGCACCTTTCCCGCGTCTTTCAAGCGGCCGACTTGCAGCACGAGTAACTGAGCCTTGGTGATCTCGTTGATCATCCAGGCGAGTTTCTCCTGTACAAGCTGATGCGAGGCGATGGGCTGATCGCGCCATTGTTTGCGCAACAACGAATACTGCAGCGCGCAGTCGTAACACGCCATCGCCGCGCCCACCACGCCCCATGCGATTCCATAACGCGCCTGGTTCAAGCACATCAGCGGAGATTTCAATCCATCCGACCCCGGCAACAGGTTCGACTCGGGGATGCGCACATCCTGCAGCGACAAGCCCGATGTCACCGATGCGCGCAGCGACCACTTCCCGTGAATGTCATCGGCTTTGAATCCAGGACGGTCGGTCTCGACCAGAAATCCGCGGATGGTGTCCGGCTCGAAGGCCTCGACGAGGGCCCTGCCGCGACTGCCCTTCGACATGTCTTCGGCCTTCGGCAGCGGATTGTCTTCGTCTTGAACCTTGGCCCAGATCACGGCCACGTCGGCGATCGAGCCCGAGGTGATCCACATCTTCTCGCCATTCAGCACATATTCTTTTCCAACTTTGCGGGCGCGCGTCCTCATTCCGCCCGGATTCGATCCGAAGTCCGGTTCGGTCAATCCGAAGCAGCCAATCTTTTCGCCCTTCTGCAGCGCCGGCAACCAGGTATTTTTCTGCTCGTCGCTGCCGAAGGTATAAATCGGATACATCACCAGCGCGGATTGCACGCTGACAAATGAGCGCACGCCGGAGTCCCCGCGTTCCAGTTCCTGCGTGACCAGGCCATATTCGACGTTCGACATGCCGGCGCAGCCGTAGCCGTCGAGCGAGGCGCCGAAGAATCCGAGGTCGGCCATGGGCTTCACCAGTTCGCGCGGAAAGCGGCCGGCACGATTGCATTCTTCAATGATCGGCACGAGATTGTCTTCGATGAACTGGCGCGCCGTGTCGCGCACCAGGCGCTCGTCGTCGTTCAGCAACGTGTCGAACTCGATAAAGTCCACACCACGGAATTTGATGGCCGGCATTGCGTCTCACCCCACAGAGTCAGCAGACAGCAAACGGGAAACTAATCAAAGTAGCAGAGCGGCGGGGCAATCAGCAACGCAAAGACAAAGACGTGGAGCGACGGGCGTCTCGCCCGTCCCGCCGGGCGGAGACGCCCGGCGCTCCACCGGCAAGCGGCGAAGAGATTGCCGCCTAATCTGTTTTCATTAGAGACACCGTTTCCCGCAATCCGATAACATGTTGCAAACTCAGGGTTGGAGGCTCTTGTGGGGGCCGCTTAAATCTGTCATGTCTTCCGCCGGAAATTCTGTGGGCCGAGTGTTGTCGCGGCTGATCGCTTGGCTGGTCGTGTCCGCGATTTACCTGTACGCGTTCCCGCAAGCGAATATCTTCTACGCCGGAGTGGTGTTCCTGCACGTCGTTGCCGGCGTCGTGGCTTCCGTCCTTCTATTGCTCTGGCTGGCGCGCTCGTGGCGCCAGGGGGAGCCGCTGGTTCGCGCCGGAATGGCTCTCCTGTTCCTCGGCGCAATCCCCGGATTGGCGCTGATTTACACCGGAGCCTTGCGTGCGGAGTGGCCGCTCGTCTACATCCATCTCGGCTTGAGCTTTCTCGGCGCCGGCCTGATCGCTGCGGCCCATTTGGGCAATCGCCGATGGCTCTCCCGTCATGCTGCTCTTCGCGTCACCGCCGTAATCGTTGTGCTGGCGGTGCTGGCGCCCGTGTCTCGCTATCTACGAGAAGCCCGCTGGACGCAGCATGGACGCATTGAAAATCCGACCCTGCCGCCCGTCAGCATGGACGGCGAAGGCGACGGTCCCACCGGTCCATTCTTTCCCAGCTCCGCGCAGGTCTATGGCGGAGAGAAAATTCCCAGCAAGTTTTTCATGGAATCGGATTCCTGCAAGCGCTGTCACGAAGACATCTATAACCAGTGGAACAGCTCGGCCCACCATTTTTCCTCGTTCAACAATCAGTGGTATCGCAAGGCGGTCGAGTACATGCAGGACACGGTCGGCACCAAGCCTTCCAAATGGTGCGGCGGATGCCATGACCCGGCCGTGCTCTACAGCGGCAAGATGGATACGCCCATCAAGCAGATCGTGCACACGCCGGAAGCCCAGGCCGGACTTGGCTGCATGATGTGCCACTCCATCGCCGACGTAAAAAGCACGATGGGGCAGGGCGATTTCTATCTCGAGTATCCCAAGCTGCACGAACTCGCGGCTAGCAAGAGCCCTCTGGTGCGCACCCTGCACGACTTCATGATCAAGCTGAATCCGGAGCCGCACCGGCGCGTGTTCCTCAAGCCGTTCATGAAGCAGCAGACGGCGGAGTTCTGCTCCTCCTGCCACAAGGTGCACCTCGACGTGCCGGTCAATCACTACCGCTGGATTCGCGGCTTCAACGAGTACGACAACTGGCAGGCCAGCGGCGTCTCGGGAGAGGGCGCGCGCTCGTTCTACTACCCGCCGAAGCCGCAGCAGTGCGCCGATTGCCACATGCCGCTCGAGCCCTCCAACGATATGGGCAACATTGCCGGCAAGGTGCACTCCCACCGTTTCCCGGCCGCCAACACCGCGCTGCCGACGGCCAACGAAGATGCCGCGCAGTTGAAGGCCACCGAAGATTTCCTGACCAGCGGAGCGCTGACGGTGGATATTTTTGCGCTCACCCCAGCCAGCGCCCCGTTAAAAACCGGAGCGATCGAGCAGCACGAGCTGGCAACCACCTTCGCGGTGGGAGAAGAAGCGGAAGCCAAAATCACTCCCGGCCCCGTGGCGGAGGCTGCTCCGGTTACTGCGCCTGTCACCGCTCCTCTCGACCGTGTGCGGCCAGCCGTCCGTCGCGGCGACACGGTTCGCGTCGACGTGGTCGTTCGCACCAAACGCGTCGGACACTTCTTCCCCGGCGGCACGGTCGATGCCTACGATACCTGGCTCGAACTCAAAGGCGTCGACGATAAAGGCCAGACCATTTTCTGGAGCGGCATGGTCGAGGACAACGGCAAAGGCCCGGTGGAAAAGGGCGCGCACTTCTATCGCTCGCTCCAGGTGGACGCGCACGGCAACCCGATCAACAAGCGCAACGCCTGGGCCACGCGTGCGGTCGTGTACGTACGCCTGATCCCACCTGGCGCTGCCGACACGGTGCACTTCCGCATGAAAGTTCCCGAGAAAACCGGCGGCAAAATTACTTTGACCGCGCGCCTCTGCTATCGCAAGTTCGCGTGGTGGAACACGCAGTTCGCGTTTGCCGGCGAGCGCGCTAACAGCGCTTCGAAACCCGGAGACGCAACCGCCACGGTTACGCCCGACTACGACGATACAAAAATGGCGTTCACCGCGTCGCTCCGCGGAGTCTCCGCAAAATCGGAGAAGATTCCCGATCTCCCGATTGTCGCGGTTGCAGAAAACCAAGTAGCCCTCGACGTCTTGCCCGCCAGCGCCCCGGCGCCGCAGCCCAAGACTCAGTTAGCGAAAGAAGACTGGCAGCGCTGGAACGATTACGGCATCGGTCTGCTGCTGCAAGGCGATCTGAAAGCCGCGCAAGCAGCCTTCGAAAAAGTCACCGAGGTCGATCCACAGAATCCCGACGGCTTTGTCAACATCGGACGCGCCGCGCTGCAGGAAGGCGACGTCGCCCGCGCCCGGACCGTGCTGGAGAAGGCGCTGGCGCTTAGTCCCAATCTCGCGCGCGCGCACTTCTTCTATGCCCAGGTTCTGCGCCAGGAAGGCAATTACGACGGCGCGGCACAACATCTGGCGACCGTCCTGGCGCAATATCCCCGCGACCGCGTGGCGCTGAACAATCTTGGCCGCGTCTTATTTCTAGAAAGAAAGTATGCGGACGCCGTGAAAGTCCTGCAGCGGGTGCTCGCCGTCGATCCCGAGGATTTGCAGGCGCACTACAACCTCATGCTCTGCTACAACGGCCTGGGCGACGAAAAAATGTCCAAAGAACATCAGGCTCGCTATCTGCGCTTCAAAGCCGACGAAGCCTCGCAAGCCATCACCGGCCCCTATCGCCAGCTCAATCCCGAAGACAACAACGAGCGACAAAACATCCACGAGCACGTATCCGTCCCGCTGCCCATCTTGAAAAACGCGCACGTCAAGCGTCTGACCGCAAGCACCAGCACCACATTCGGGGCCCCAAGGTGATGCACTCTTTCAACAGAAAATCCACCACAGAGTCACAGAGTCACAGAGAAAAACGAGATCCTCTCCTAAGGTTCCTCTGTGCCTCTGTGACTCTGTGGTGGGTGTTGCCTCTTCTGCTCATCACGACCAGCCGCGCGCAGGAGCACATCACCTTCCGCGACATCACCGCCCAAGCCGGCATCCACTTCACCCACAACAACGGAGCCTTCGGAGAAAAGTGGCTTCCGGAAACCATGGGCCCCGGCTGCGCCTTCATCGATTACGACAACGACGGATTTCCCGACATCCTGCTCGTCAACGGACAAGACTGGCCCGGTCATCCACCCCATCGCGCCAAGACCGGTCGCGACGGGGACCCCGGCCACCCGAACAGCGGCGCAACCACGTTGAAGCTCTACCACAATAACCATGACGGTACCTTCACCGACGTGACCCGCAAGTCCGGCCTCGACATTTCGCTTTTTGGCATGGGCGTCGCGGTCGGCGACTACGACAATGACGGCTTCGACGACATCTTTATTACCGCCGTCGGCCAGAGCCATCTCTTCCACAACAACGGCAACGGCACGTTCACGGACGTGACCAAATCCGCGGGACTATGGGGTCCGAACGAATTCTCGACCGGCGCCGCCTGGGTCGATTACGATCGCGACGGCAAACTCGATCTCGTCGTCGCCAACTATGTCCAGTGGTCCGAACAGACTGA
>JBGPFV010000125.1:0-7068 GCA_041483535.1 Terriglobia bacterium
CCAGCAACGTTCCTCCCTATGAACCGGGGGACTCGATGGATTTGCCGCATTCCTTATACGTCGAGGCATTCAAGTAGCCGCATTTCATTTCGGTGAGCAAGGAAGCGAGCAAACATTTCAGATGTGCGGCATCTTTGGCATCCTGGCGCGTAAAACCCCGATCCCTCCTACAGTTCTGGAACAAGCCACCGCTTCGCTCGCGCACCGCGGACCCGACGATTCCGGTACCGTGCTGCTGAAAGAATCCCAACCGGAGCCGCTGGAAATCGGCTTGGGTCACCGTCGATTGGCGATTCTTGATCTCTCGCCGCTCGGGCATCAGCCCATGCAGGATCCGGTCACCGGCAACTGGATCGTCTTCAACGGCGAGATCTATAACTTCCGCGACCTTCGCAAGGAACTCGAAGACGCCGGCGTCAGGTTCATAAGTCATTCCGACACGGAAGTAATTCTGGCCGCTTATCGCGTGTGGGGAGAGTCGTGCCTGACGCGGCTGGGCGGCATGTTTGCGTTCGCCCTCTGGGACGCGCCCCGAAAGCGGCTGCTCTTGGCGCGCGATCCCATGGGAATCAAGCCGCTGTACTACCACCAGTCAGAGCAGACTTTTATTTTTGCTTCCGAGGTTCGAACGCTTTTGCGGACGGGACTGGTGCCGCGAAAGGCTGATCCCACCGGGGTTTTGAGCTTCTTGGCGTTCGGTTCCGTGTACGAACCGTGGACGATTGTCGAAGGAGTCAAGGCCGTTCCGCCCGGACACGTGCTCACGGTAGAAAACGGATCGGTGAGCAGCCGCGAATACTGGAGTCCGCTGCCGCCGTCCGGGATTGCGACCGCAGATCGACTGCCTGCGATCTTGCGCGATGCCGTCCTCTCGCACCTGGTGAGCGACGTGCCCGTCGGAGTGTTTCTTTCGGGCGGAATCGATTCCAGCGCTCTAGTCGCCGTCCTCAGCCACCATGGCGTGCGCGCGAATACTTTCTCTCTAGTGTTCGCGGAAGAGGAGTTCAACGAAGGGCAGTATTCGCGGGAAGTCGCCCGCCGCTTTGGCGCCGAACATCATGAGATTCCCGTCTCACAGCAAGACACGCTGGCGGTGTTGCCGGAAGCGCTCTGCGCGATGGACCAACCAACCATGGACGGCATCAATACGTATCTCGTGTCCGCCAAGACGCGGGCTGCGGGAGTGAAAGTTGCATTGACAGGTTTGGGCGCCGACGAGATGTTCGCGGGCTATTCGAATTTTCGCCGCGTGCCGAGGATGGAAGTCTTCTCGAAACGATTTGGACGATTGCCAAGGCTCGCGCGGCGGCCGCTTGCCGCTTTCGTCGCGCTGTTTGCAGGCAAAGGCGATCGCAGTCGCAAGCTGGCCGAACTAGCCACAGGTCATGACTCCATCGTTCATCCATACTTTCTGGTGCGTGCGCTGTTTGGGTCGGCGGAGCGTGAGGCGCTGGTCCATGCAGGTTGGGAAGCGGCGGAGCGCTCGCTCGCAAGCGTGTTGCAGCAGTCCGTTACGCAAAGTTCCACCCTTGATCCGGTGAATCGTGTTTCCTACCTGGAATCGCATTGCTACATGCGCAACACGCTGCTGCGCGATTCCGATTTCATGAGCATGGCGCATGGTCTCGAATTGCGCGTGCCCTTTCTCGATCGGACGCTGGTCGAAGCCTGCTTCCGCATTCCGGGATATAAGAAATTACAAGGGGATTTGCCCAAGGGCCTGTTGCTGGCGAGTCTGGGGGTCGAGTTGCCGAGAGAGATTGTGAATCGTCCCAAGCGCGGATTTACGTTGCCGTTTGAGCGATGGTTGCGCGGCGAGATGAGGCCGGTTGTCGAAGACGCGCTACTAAAAAGCGATTGGGATCCGACCTCTATCAGCGCCGGCGCCGTACGAGCAGTGTGGAACCGTTTTCTTGCGGGCGAGACTTCATGGTCGCGTCCGTGGTCGCTGTTTGTATTGAAGCGTTGGTGCGAGCAGAACCTGTGAAGGTACCGCAGGTGCCCGTCTGAAGGGCCGCGGAAAAACTCTGGTTTCGTATCAGGGTATCGCTTTAGCGATACCGTAACTTCTTCAAAATCAGACGCCCTTTAGGGGCGGGGCGTCGGGATCACGACTTTTTCCGCAGTCCGCTGGCAGAGGAGTCAGGCAGGGACACCCGTCGTCAGCCGATCCCTCGTCAGCCCCCTGCGCCAACGATCTTGCGTTCAAGAATGCCCTGAGTTCAGCTAACATAGTGGAACCTTCCACCTGCCACTGGAATGAACTTGATCGAAACAAAATCAGAGACTGAGGTGTCGCACGCGAGTGCCGCTCGGCCGGCGCTTCCCGTCAGCGTGATCGTTCCGGTCCGTAATGAGGCCTGCAACCTGCCGCGCTGTCTGCGGTCGCTCGCCGGTGTCGGCGAAGTGTATGTCATCGATTCCGAGAGCACGGACGACACGGCTCAGATCGCCCGGTCACATGGCGCGAAGGTGGTCCAGTTTCATTATGCGGGGGGGTGGCCGAAGAAGCGCCAATGGGCCATGGATACCCTGCCGCTCGCGTACGACTGGATTCTGCTGCTCGATGCGGATGAAGTCCTGACCCCGGAACTTATCGCAGAAATTCGGCGCGCAGTGCAAAACCCGGCAGTCAACGGATATTCCATCCGCCTGCAAATGTATTTTCTCGGACGAGTCTTGCGGCATTGCGATGCAAGTTTCTGGAAACTGTCGCTGTTCCGCAAAGGGCGGGGGCGTTTTGAATGCCGCTTAAAGGATCAGGATGCCTCGATGGCCGACATCGAGATCCACGAGCATGTGGTGGTCGATGGGCCCACTGCGGAGGTGCACAATGCGCTGGTCCATCACAATGCCGATTCCTTGTCGCGCTACATCCTGAAGCACAATGAGTACTCGAACTGGGAAGCGCGCGTTCTGCTGCAGCCGGAAGGCGCTGCTGAAGAAGTGAGCGCCGATTTATTTGGCACTCAGCCGCAGCGCAGAAGATGGCTCAAACGGAATCTCTATCGCATGCCGGGTTCTCCGGTTCTGCTCTTCCTGTATCGCTATATTTTTCGTCTGGGATTTCTCGATGGCGTGCCGGGGCTGATCTACTGCGCCTTTCAAGCGGTGCAGATGTTCCATTCCAAAGCGAAAATCTACGAGCTGAAGTCCGAACCAAAGTCCGAACCAAAGACCGAACTAAAGACGGGGAGGAACTGACGCCATGTGCGGCATCAGCGGCCTCGTGAATTGTGGCGACCGGGAGACGCTCGTCCGGATGACGAACCTGCAGACGCACCGCGGTCCCGACGACTCCGGGCTCTGGGAGCGGCGTTTTCCCGATGGCGGATACATCGGATTGGGCAGCCGCCGCCTGGCCATTCTCGACCTCTCCGCCGATGGCCACATGCCCATGTCGAACGAAGATGGAACAGTGTGGATCACCTACAACGGCGAGATCTACAACTTTGCCGATTTGCGCCGCGAGCTCGAAGGCAAATCCAACGCGCATCGTTTTCGTTCGCGCACCGACACCGAAGTCATCGTTCATCTCTACGAAGAATATGGCCCCGACCGCCTCAATGACTGCCTGAACCGGCTGAACGGCATGTTTGCCCTCGCGATCTGCGACTTGCGCGGGGCTTCGCCGAAACTGTTTCTGGCGCGCGATCATTTCGGAATCAAGCCTCTTTATTACTGGGAGCGCGGCGGAAAACTGGCTTTCGCGTCCGAGATCAAAGCTCTGCTCGAAGTGCCGGGAATCGAAGCGAGCATGAACCGGGAGGCGCTCGACCAATATCTCACCTTCCTCTGGGTGCCCGATTCGCTGACCATGTTCGAGGGAATCCGCAAGCTTCCGGCGGGCTACTACGCGCTCTGGCAACACGGTGAATTCAAGATCGAACAGTACTGGGACTTGACGTTTCCTCCGGCCAACCATCGCTTCGAGCGAACGGAAGCGGATCTGGAGGATGAGATTCGCGAGAGGTTCTGCGCATCGGTCGAGCGGCAGATGGTGAGCGATGTTCCGATTGGCGCTTTTCTGAGCGCGGGCCTCGATTCATCGAGCATCGTTACGGCCATGGTGGCGGCCATGGCGCGAAGGCAGCCGGTGCGGACCTACACGATTACGTTTCCCAAGAAATATCGCGTCGGCGAGACGACGATTGACGATCCCGGCGTTCCGCAGCGCCTCGCGCGCAAGCTGGGCTGCGAGCACCATGAGATCGTGGTCGAGCCTGATGTGGTCGGTCTGTTGCCGAGTTTGACCTGGCACATGGATGAGCCCACCGCCGATCCCGCCATCATCGCGGCGTATCTGGTGTGCCGCGAGGCGCGGAAGCAGGCGACCGTCCTCTTGTCGGGAGTGGGCGGCGACGAGATTTTCGCGGGATATCGCAAGCATGTCGCGCACGCGTGGGCAGAGGAATATCGGCGCGTCCCGGCCTTCGCGCGCTCCGCCGCCGAGCGCGCTCTGCTGCGCTTACCATCACTACGCGGAACGCGTATGAAAGGTCGCGTGCGTCTGGCGAAAAAGATGGCGCGCAGCGCAGCCCTGAACTCGGAGGAAGCGTTCATCAGAAATTGCACATATATTGACGCGCTGCAGAAAATAGATTTATACGCACCAGAATCGCACCTGCCGGCAAGGGGCAATCCTGCCGGCCAGCATCTGGCAGCGTTCGACAACGTGCGGCACGCGGACTTTCTCAACCAGATGCTCTATCTCGATACCAAGATCTTCATGCCCACGCTCAATCTGACCTACAACGACAAAATGAGCATGGCGTCGTCGGTCGAGGTGCGGGTGCCTTTTCTGGATCGCGAGTTCGCCGAATTTGTTGCCTGGAACGTCAAGCCAGAGTGGAAGCTGAAAGGGAAATGGCGTCCGGTGACGAAACACATCTTCCGCGAAGCCATGCGTAGTATGCTGCCAGACGAGGTCATGCGGCAGCCGAAAGCGGGTTTTGCGGCGCCAGTAGACTACTGGCTCGCGAACGATTTACGTCCCATGGTGGACGACCTTCTCTCGGAATCTCAGGTCAAGCGCCGAGGACTGTTTCGTCCGGAAGTGGTGCGCAGGTACATTGACGAGCACCGCCGGGGCGCGGAAGACTGGTCGATGCAAATCTGGCAACTGCTGACTCTAGAAATCTGGATGCAACTTTTTCTCGATGGGGGCGCGAGATTGTTCGCCCAACGGCAGATCGACGCATCTCAACGAACATCTCAACCAGTCTTGTCTCAACCAACGACCGCATGAAGCAACTCTTACAAGACGCGCGCACGGGTGAGTTGCAGATCGCCGAGGTCCCGGCTCCGCAACTGTTGCCCGGCTGCGTGCTGGTGCGAGTGGCAGCGTCGCTGGTATCGGCGGGTACGGAGCGCGCGTCCGCTGAATTTGCCAGCAAGAGTTTGCTGGCGAAGGCAAAGGCTCGTCCCGACCTGGTGCGCGACGTGATGGCTAAGTTGCGGCGAGATGGCTTCGCTTCCACGCTGCAAACCGTGCGCTCTCGTCTGGAGCAGCCGCAATCGGTGGGCTACAGCAGTGCCGGAGTGGTGGTTGCGGTTGGCGATGGCGTCGCCGACATCAACGTGGGCGACCGCGTTGCTTGCGCGGGCGCAGGATATGCGGTTCACGCCGAGTTTGCCTGCGTGCCGCGCATGCTGGTCGCGAAGATTCCCGAGAGCAGCGAGAGTGCGTCGCAAGTTTCCTACAGAGTCACCTGCGAAGAGGCAGCCTTCGGAACGGTGGGCGCGATTTGCCTGCACGGTATCCGAACCGCGGAAGTCACGCTCGGCGACTCGGTCGCGGTGATTGGTCTGGGGCTGCTTGGGCAAATCACAATTCAGTTGCTGAAAGCTGCCGGTAGTCGCGTCTTTGGTATGGATCTTCTGCGGCAGCGTGCCGATCTCGCACTCGGGAGCGGGGCCGAAGCCGCATGCACCCACGCGCGCGAATTCCGCGATCTGTGCTTCCAGAAGACGGGCGGCCAGGGCGTGGACTCGGTGCTGATTGCGGCGGAGACTCCTAGCAGTGAGCCGGTGAACCTGGCCGCGGAACTCGCGCGCGATCGCGCCATCGTAGTTTCCGTAGGAACCGTCGGCATGGAGCTACAGCGCAAACTCTATTACGAGAAGGAATTGGATTTCAGAATTTCGCGCTCCTATGGCCCCGGACGCTATGACGCCGCATATGAGCAAAAAGGGCGCGATTATCCGATTGGACAAGTGCGCTGGACGGAGACGCGCAACCTGGAAGCCTTCCTGCAATTCATCGCCGACGGCAAGCTGAATCTGCCGTCGCTGATCACGCACAAGTTTCCGATCGAGCAGGCGGCGCGGGCCTATGACCTGATTACGGGCAGCACCGGTGAATCTTTTCTGGCGGCGCTGATCACGTACGCGGGCGCCGAATCTGGAAGCACTCCGAATCTATCGGAGAAAATTCCGGTGCGCGCGGTCGCAACCTCGTCAGGTTCTATCGGCCTGGGTGTGCTGGGCGCGGGAAGCTTCGCGCAGAACACGCTCTTGCCCGCGCTGAAGGAGATCTCGGGCGTATCTTTTGTCGGTGTCTGCAACGCAACCGGCCCGCGCAGCCGGAACGCGGCGGAGAGATTTGGATTCTCCTACTGCTCGAATTCAGATGCTGAGCTTTTGCAAGATCCAAAAATCAGCGCCGTACTGATCGCTACTCGCCACAACCTCCATGCCAGCCAGTCGCTCGCCGCACTGCGCGCGGGGAAGGCGGTGTTCTGCGAAAAACCCCTGTGCATCAGCGAAGACGAACTGGCGGCGCTCGTGCGTGTTGCATGGCCGAGTAGTCACGGCAAGCAACTGGCTCCGCTTCTCATGGTTGGGTTCAATCGCCGCTTCGCGCCCATGACCGTGCAGCTGAAAAAGTTTTTTTCGGAGAACCACGAACCGCTCGCCATCCACTATCGCGTGAACGCGGGCTTTGTCCCCGCCGATCATTGGGTGAACGATCCCGAGCAAGGCGGTGGACGCATTCTCGGCGAGGTCTGCCATTTCGTGGACTTCCTCTGCTTTCTCGCAGCTGCGTGTCCCGTCGAAGTGCAAGCA
>JBGPFV010000126.1:0-7067 GCA_041483535.1 Terriglobia bacterium
ATGATGCCGCGAAACTCGGCGGCCAGGGCGCGCACTTCGTCGCCATTTATGTGCACGTCTTGCAGCGGCGTGGTGGGCTCGCCATCGGCGTCGTAGGTGTTAGTGGCGAAGCCGAAGCGAATCGCGCCTACGTAGGTCTTCTCGGAATGAACGTAGAACTGCGCCAGGCGCGTGAGGTTGCCGAGAACAATCGGGAGAACTCCGGTGGCCGCGGGATCGAGGGTTCCGAGATGGCCGACGGCACGCTGACCGAGAATTCGGCGCACGCGATTGACCACGTCGTGCGAGGTCAGGCCGGGCGGTTTATCGATGACTAGGACACCGTTCATGAGAATTTGTAATCTGGTAATTTGTAATTGGTAATTTGAAAGCTAAGCGTTGCCGTATCGGCAGCAGCGATCTGGCTTCCAGATTACCTATTACAAATTACAAATTGCCAATTAAATGATTCCTCTTCGCGACGATCAGCCCACGTTCTCTACGCCGTTCGTCAACTATTTTCTGATCGTGCTGAACGTGATGGTCTTTCTGTGGGAACTCTCGCAGGGCCATCGGGCGCTGAATGCATTCATGATGGAGTTTGGCGTGGTTCCTCACCACACGCTGGCCGTGCTGACCGGACACTCCTACGATCCGGCGGCTACGGCGATTGTGCCCTTGTTTACGTCGATGTTTCTGCACGCTTCATTCTTACACGTGGCTGGGAACATGCTCTTCCTGTGGATCTTCGGCGACAACATCGAAGACTACATCGGACACTTCTCCTATCTGGTGTTCTATTTGATGAGCGGACTGGCGGCCGGGGCCACGCACATTCTGCTGAACCAAGGCTCGCGCGTCCCCAGTGTGGGCGCGAGCGGCGCGATTGCCGGAGTGTTGGGCGCGTACTTTATTTTGTATCCGCGGGCGCGCGTGCTGATCTGGTTTCCACCGATCTTTTTCTTTCACGTTCCGGCCTGGCTGATGCTCGGTTACTGGTTCGTGGGAAATTTCCTGAGCGGCACGGCGACTGCGATCGCCGAAACCAGCCAGACTTCGGGCGGGATTGCTTTCTGGGCGCACGTGGGAGGCTTTGTCGCGGGCGTGGTCATGATCAACGTATTCCGGGAACGGCCGCACCGCTACCGGTATGGGACGTGGTAATGCAGCTATCAGCTGTCAGCTGTCAGTTCCCAGTACTCAGCGGCGTGGTTCGGGCGCCGGACCGGGAGGCAGAATCTCCGGTTCCCCGGAATGCACCTTCTGGCGGGTGACGAACCATACGGCGGCGGTCCAGGTGGGAAAGAGATCGACACCGGGAATGAGTTCGGCCGCGAGCGTGGGCAGGAAAGCCCAGTGCCATCCCAACAGCCGAATTAGAACGAGGCCGACGATCAGGTCGAGCAGCGAGTCTGCCGGAGACATGCCTCCCTCGGCGAAGAGTGGGAACGCGGCGATCTGGAGCGTGTCGGCGGCGATGGCTACGGTCCACGCCAGGCGATGTTCCGGCTCTTTCAGCGATTTGAAGTAATCCAGGAAGGTCATTGCTTCCTCAGCCCGCTGATCGTTAGATGCTCAATCAAGCACCCGCGCGTCTCCGACAAGAACTCGTGTAGAGACGGGGCTTGCCCCGTCTCTCTCTACGGCGGCGGGAGACGCGGCAAGCCGCGTCTCTACCGGAATATCTTCCACACCCCGCTACAGCGTGCCGCTCGAGGGCATTACCACGACCTTTTCTACGGTCGTGTTTTCGGGCAGGAGCAAGGCGCTGACCACGGTGCGGGCGACGGTTTCGGCGGACATCATTTTGCGCCTGGGTGCTTTGGGCCACAGCGTGTTCCAGAGCGCCGTATCGGTCGCGCCGGGCATGAGGGCGATCACACGAATTCCCTTCGGCCGCAACTCTTCGCGCAAGGTGTCGGTGAATCCTAGTGCGCCATGCTTCGACGCGTTGTAAGCCGCCGACCCCGGGAACACGCGCTCGGCGGCGATCGAAAGATTGTTCACGATTGTGCTGCCGCGCTTCATTACGGCTAGCGCCGCCTGCGTCATGAGGAACAGGCCGCTGAGATTGGTGTCGATTACTTCCATCCAGGTGGGATAGGGCAACTCGCTGACGGTGAGGTTGGGATGTCCAATGCCAGCGTTGTTGATGAGGATATCCAAGGGCTTGCGCAATCCTCGGACGAGCGTGAAGAGGTAGTCGACTGAGTCGGGGCTGCGGACGTCGCAAGACTGCGCCAGTACATGCAAGTGCAACGTCGCCGGCTGGAGCTTCTCCAGTTCATGACGCGCCTTAGCCAAAGCACGCTGGTCGCGGCCGGTGATGACCAGATTGCATCCTTCGCGGGCCAGCGCACGGGCGATCGCCAGGCCGATGCCGCGATTGGCGCCGGTGATGAGGGCGAGGCGGCCGGCGAGATTTGGCTCGAGCAGAGTGGGTTTGCGTTTCGGCATGCGGCAGTTGTCAGCTTATGCCAACCGTCGCGATCTTTCGAGCGGGGAGTCTCCAATTCGGCAATAGCTCGGCGACGAATCCAGAGTTGCTGTGACTGGCGGCGGCTGCCGAGCGGCGCTCGGTTTGGACGGGCGAGGGCGGCTGTCCCTAGGCAGGCATTGGACGCAGGCATTGGACGGGCGAGGTCGCCCGTCCCCACACGAACTTACCCCATCAGACGCCGTTGCTGCGCTGGCGGATCAGGGACAGAAATTCAGTTCGGGTTTCTTCTTCGTTGCGGAAGCAGCCGAGCATGGACGAGGTTACCGCCGAAGAATGCTGTTTCTCGACGCCGCGCATCATCATGCACAGATGCCGCGCCTCGATGACCACGCCGACGCCCTGCGGGTCGATGGCGTTCTGGATCGCCTCGGCGATTTGCGTAGTCAGGCGCTCCTGAATTTGCAGGCGGCGCGAGAACATTTCGATGAGGCGCGGGATTTTGCTCAGGCCGATCACTTTGCCGTTGGGGATGTAGGCCACGTGCACCTTGCCAAAGAACGGCAGAAGGTGGTGCTCGCACAGGCTGAACATCTCGATGTCTTTCACGATCACCATTTCGTCGTAGCTGACCGTGAACAGCGCTTTGCGCAAAAGCGCTTCGGGGTCTTCCTTGTAGCCCTTGACGAGAAATTGCATGGCTTTTTCGACGCGCGCCGGGGTGCGCACAAGGCCTTCGCGATCGGGATCTTCGCCGAGGCGGACAAGCATTTCGCGGACCAGTTCCTCGTAGGTGGCGCTGGTCAGAGTGGCTGGGTCGGTGGGCGTTTTCATAGGTTCGACGCGATTTGAAATTTGTGATTTGCAATATTTAAGAACACAATTACAAATTACAAATTGCCAATTACAAATCCCCAACATACTCAAACGAGTTCATCATCGTCTCTTCAATCCGTACCTTTTCTAGATGCGCTTTGAGGAAGCCACGCTTCACAATTTCGTAGATCGCGATGCACAGATTTTCCGTGGTCGGAACCTGCTTCGCGAATTCCGCCAGCAGGTTCAAGTTCTGGTGATCGTAGCGCTTGAGGATGTGGCCATGCACGAAGCCATCTAGATCGACCAGATTGCAGACCATTCCGGTCTGGTCATCGACCCGACCGCTGACGGTAATTTCAACCATGTAGTTGTGCCCATGTCCGTAGGGATTATTACACTTGCCATAGGTCAGGCGGTTTTCCTCGGCCGACATTTCGTCGCTATGCAAGCGGTGGGACGCCGAAAACATGTAGCGGCGGGTGAGGTGCGCCTTCATGCTTCTCCGTAGAAATCGACGAAGAGATCGGGAGTTTCGTAGACGCGCACGCGATGCAATTCGGTGGCGGTAAGTTTCGGCGCGAGGCGCTGCCAGATGGCGATGGCGAGGTTCTCGGTCGTCGGGATCCGGGTCAAGAACTCGGGAACTTCTTTGTTCAGGAAGCGATGATCGAGCGCGTCGAGCACTTCCCTGCTCATGACCTCTTTCAATTGTTTCAGGTCGACGACGAAGCCCGACTTCGGATCGACCGCGCCCTTCACGGTGACTTCGAGAGTGTAGTTGTGGCCGTGTCCGTTGGGGTTATTGCACTTGCCGAAGATATGCTGGTTCTGTTCCGGAGTGAATTCCGGGTTGTGGTAGAAGTGCGATGCAGAGAATTCCGCTTTGCGTGTGAGATAGACCATAAGGGCAGTTCTCGGTTCTCAGTTCTCAGTTATTGGCTCTCGATTCTCGAAAGCGGTTTTGCGGCCTGCGTTTTGGCGGGCCTACTTCCACGGGCCGCACCGATATTGTACGCACGGCCCTTCCACGATACTTGGCCTTTCGCGTGGGCCTTTCTTGAGAGCCCCAGCAGATAGGCGAACATCGGCAGACCGAAAGTTATGGCGATCAGGTTATTCGGGGTTGTGAAATGGGCTCTACGAATTCGCCGATACGCAAAGAGCCAAAGGGCGGCGAATGCAGTCCACCCGAAGTGCCGGCTGGCTACACCGGACGCGGCTACGATCAGCGCTGCCCAAGCCAAGAACCACCAGAATAGACTCTGGATGGCGCGCCATTCGGGATGAGGGAACAACAGCGCCAGATTCTTTGTCCATCCCTCGCGCAGCTGAGCCCAATTGCGGTACATGCGGGTGCGGACGGCATCTCCGCCATAACGGAAGTAGACGCGGTGGCCGGCAATGTGGAACAGACGGGCGAGCGCCACATCCTCGAGAATCTCCGTGGCCACCGCGGCGTGGCCACCGACGGCGTCGTAAGCGGCGCGGCGGACGAGAATATATTGGCCGTTCGCGGCGGCGACCCCCGAATTCCGCTGACGCACTTTATGGGGCGGGTACTGTTTCGCCAGTTCGGCGAAGATGACAGGCATCACGGCACGCTCGGCCAAGGTGACGACGACCTGCTCGGGCGAGTACGACAACAAATCGGCTCGCTCATTCTTGGCTTCCGCCAAAGCCCGCGCCAGCGAACCCGGCCGATGTACGGTGTCCGCGTCGGTGAACAACAGCCACTTCGCGCGCGCTTCTTTGGCGCCGGCAATCACCGCATTATTCTTTCCTGTGCAGGTCGGGCCTGTGCAGGTCTTCCCTGCCGAGTTCTCGCGGAGAGGGTCCGGGGAAATCACCCGCACTCCGGAAAAACTCTGCGCGATTGCGCGCGTGCGGTCGGTGGAGCCGTCGTCGACTACGATGATCTCGTAGGAAACACCGGTTTGCGCGGTCAACGATTCGAGACATTCGCCAAGGCTGGCTTGTTCGTTCCGGGCGGGCACGACAATCGACACCTCGGGCATCGACGCCTGGGAGACGGGAAACTGGAGCGGCGCGGCTGGAAGTGATTTATCCACCTGAACTATGTATCAGTTTTTCGCTATTATAACTATGTGAGCCGAACGCTTCTTGCCACCCTTTTGCCGGAAATTGATTATCGACTTCCAGCCCCTAAAGGGGCGTCCGATCTCGAAGGACTTACGGCATCGCTAAAGCGATGCCCGGATACAAAACCGAATCTGTCCGCAGCTTGTTTTTCCGCAACCTGTCTAGCAATTGGATTGCTGGCTGCCCTGATCGGATGCTACAGCGGAAGCCATCCGGCGCGCATCGGCTCGAATGCCCCGGACTTCACGGTGCAGGATTCGGACCACAAAATCACGCTCAGCCAGTTCCGCGGCCAGGTGGTGGTGCTGAATTTCTGGGCGACGTGGTGTCCGCCGTGTATCGAAGAGACGCCGTCGCTGGTGCGGATGCAGTCGCGTTTCAAAGATAAAGGGGTGGTGGTGCTCGCCGTCAGTATCGACGCTGACGACGCGGCGTACCACAAGTTCCTCAAGGACTACAGCGTCAACATGATTACCGTCCGCGATGAAGCCAAGAAGGCGGCATCGCTCTACGGCACGTTTGGCTGGCCGGAAAGTTACGTGATCGACCGCAATGGGGTTATCCGCCGCAAGTTTATCGGACCCGTGGATTGGACGAGCCCGGAAGTTACGGATTATTTGAGCAAACTGTAGAGGCAGGTCTCAGGTCTTAGGTGTCAGGTCTCAGGAAAAACAAAACCGACGATGTCGTTAAGAGGTTCCTGAGACCTGACACCTAAGACCTGAGACCTATAGCTTCACTTTCCTCAAGCGCAGCGAATTCGTGATTACCGACACCGAACTGAAGCTCATGGCGGCTGCGGCCAGAATCGGGCTCAGCAGCCATCCGAATACTGGATAGAGCACGCCCGCGGCGATGGGCACTCCGATCGAGTTGTAGAGAAACGCGAAGAAGAGGTTCTGGCGGATGTTGCGCATGGTGGCCTGGCTTAGCTTGCGGGCGCGCAGGATACCTTCAAGGTCTCCTTTAACCAGGGTGATGCCGCCGCTTTTCATGGCGATGTCGGTTCCCGTCCCCATGGCGATTCCGACGTGCGCTTGCGCCAGCGCGGGCGCATCGTTGATGCCGTCGCCCGCCATGGCCACCACGCGTCCTTCGTTCTGCAGACTCTTCACGATCTCGGCTTTTTGCGCCGGCAGAACCTCGGCTTTGAAGTCTTCGATGGCGAGGCTCCGCGCAATCTCCTGGGCCGTAACCTGGTTGTCGCCGGTGAGCATGACCAGGCGGATGCCCTGGGCTTTCAGTTCGCGCAGTGCGTTTGGAGTAGACTGCTTCACCGGGTCTGCGACCGCGATATACCCGGCATACTTGCCGTCGACGGCCACATAAATCTCAGTGGAACCAGCGACGGGAAGAACCGAGGTTGCGCTCTGGTCCTCGAACGCTCCGACCGCGCGCATCAGAGCGCTGTTTCCAACCGCCACGTTCTTCCCTTCCACGGTTCCGCGTATGCCCTGGCCCGGCAGCGATTGAAAATTGGCGGGCTCACTCAAACTCAACTTCGCTTCCTCTGCCTTCGCAACAATCGCTGCGCCCAGGGGATGCTCGCTGGCGCGCTCCAGACTTGCCGCCAGCCGCAGGAACTCGTTGGCGGAAATGCCAGGCGCTGTCCCCACCGGAGAAATCAACACCACTTTCGGTTTTCCTTCGGTGAGCGTCCCCGTCTTATCGAAGACGATGGTGTCCACCTTCTCCAGCGTCTCCAGCGCCTCGGCATTCTTGATGAGGACGC
>JBGPFV010000127.1:0-7058 GCA_041483535.1 Terriglobia bacterium
AAAGGTTCAGCAACGGCAGCACGGCAATCGTGCGCACCGGGTGAACCGAGCCGCCGAACAAAGTCTCGCGAAATTCGCGCGGATGGACGATGGCAAGGGCAATCCCGATGATCAGCAGTAGACCAAGAAAGAAGACAGCCGGCCGCCAAGCAAAACGGGAGCGCGAGGGAGGCACCAACGCGGGAGTCGGCGGCGCGGGGGATTTGGAGCCGGCTTCAACAGGCGCAATAAACCGGTAACCGCGCCGCGGCAGTGTCTCGATAAAGCGCGGCGTGTCGGCGTCATCGCCCAGGGCCGCCCGAATTTGCCGGATGCACAGATTCAGTCCGTGCTCAAAATCAACAAAAGTGTCGGGTCCCCAGATTTCGTCTTTGAGCTCCTCGCGTGTGACCAGTTGTGCGGGACGGCTGATGAGCAGGGCAAGAACCTTCGCGGCCTGGGGGCGCAGCGCAGTTTTGTGCCCCGACTTACACAACTCGCCGCTGTGCAGGTCGAGTTCAAAGACGCCGAAATGCAACACGCCATCGCCCGACGAAGTGGCCGTATTCACCGCAATGTTCCTTCTTCGGAACTAGCGCGCATTATACGTCGAAAGGCGATCTCGTAGACCTGAGAAGTTAAGCTACTCCGATTCAGCAGCTTAGGCGCTCACCAACAACTAACCACCCGCCCCTTGATTGCCTTCAGGGCTTGCTCCATAGTCCGCAGCGTTCGGCGTCCCCACACCGGACAACTAAGCCCAACAAGCTCTTACTAAGGAGGCATTATGGACGCATCACGCAAACTAACCGCCGACCAGACCAGAAAAGCCAGCTCCAGAGCCTGGAAGCTCAGCTTGGGGTTGGCAATGCTCTTTCTACTCTGCGTTACCGCCGTTGCCCAAACAACCTACACCGTTACCGACCTGGGTACGCTGGGCGGGACGTTTGGTTGTGCCATGGGCATCAACAACAGAAACTGGGCGGAATTCATGGACACCCTGCCTGGCGAACAACTTCACGCTGGCCTATGGATAGATGGACAGAAGATAGACTTCGGCACGCTCGGAGGCCCGGACCTAAACAGCAGTATCTATTACGGCGGGGTCAACGAGAGGGGGCAAGCGGTGGGCTACGCCGAGACTTCGGAGCCAGCGGCGGACAACCTTTGCGGCTTCGGTACCGGCCTTCAATGCCTCCCCTTCTTTTGGCAAAAGGGAGAATTGACCCCACTCCCTACGCTGGGTGGCAGAAACGGTGTGGCTACCGTCATCAACAACCGAGGCCAGGTGGCGGGAGCGGCGCAGAATACCACGACAGACTCAACCTGCTCGTCCTTCCAGAGTGTGCGACCCGTCATCTGGGAAAACGGCAAGACCCAAGAACTCCCTACATATCCCGGCGACGAGGACGGAATCGCCCTCTCCATCAACAACCATGGCCAGGCAGTCGGCAACTGCGGTTGCTGGGTCCCAGCCTATGGATCAGCGCTTAATCACGCCCTGCTCTGGGATAACGGCACGGTGACTTACCTTCCCAGCTTGGGGGGCGAGATCAACAACGTCCCGTTCGAAATCAACAACCAAGGTCAAGTCGTTGGCGTCTCGGATTTGGCCGGTGACTCAACCGCTCACGCCGTCCTGTGGCAGGGCGGCATCGCCAACGACCTCGGCGCGCTTCCCGGGGACTCTTACAGCGAGGCCGACGGCATTAATGCACACGGTCAGGTGGTTGGCGGATCCTGCGGTGCAACCAGTTGTAGTGCCTATCTGTGGGCAAACGGCAAGATGACGGACCTTAACAGCCTGATTCCCGCCGACTCCCCCTTGTTCCTGTACTTGGCACACGCCATCAATTCTCGCGGAGAGATCGTGGGCATGGCTGTGTGGAATGGCAGCGAGTTCCACGCTTTCCTGGCGACGCCGACGAACCCGGACTCAGCCGACGGAAACGCCACGCTGACCCCGGGCGCGAACCGCGAAAGGCCGAGGGTCACTCTCCCCGAGAACGTCCGCAAATTGCTCCAGAAGCGACTGGGCTTCGGCCGATTCGGTGGGCCGGCAAGGCCGCAATGACCGTTCGAAAGTGAAGAACGGCAGCGACCCAGAGCGCTTCCCTTCATTTCGAGCTGACAGCACTCCGGATGCCTCTGGGCTTGGTCCGCGACCAGCCAGCTCGAGATCCGGCACGCGCCAGGGAGACCTTGCGCGTGTCGGACCCAGTGGTTTTCCGTAGTTCGTGTTTCCGGCTACCCGGAAACTGACACGCTACCCAGCCTCGAAACGCCATTGACGTCCCGCAAAACCCGGGGTATAGTTTTTCGCGTTCAAGAAGTACAGGCTGGCCGCCTTCGCGACGGCCATAACCATCAACCTCCGTACTTCCCTGATCGCGCAACGCGGAGGCAGTTATGGAGTTCTCCCGCAGGATCTTTTTGAAGGGTACTCTGGTGGGGGGTGCTGGACTCTCCGCCCTGGGATTCGACCTGACCCCGCTTCACGCCCAGACCCAGGGCCTTAAGATTTCCCGAGCCAGCGAAACCCGCAGCACCTGTCCTTACTGTTCCGTCAGCTGCGGCGTGATTATCTACACGCTGGGAGACAAGGCGAAGAACGCCATCCCACAGGTCGTGCACGTCGAAGGCGATCCCGATCATCCCATCAACCGCGGCACGCTGTGTCCCAAGGGATCGTCTCTGGCGCAGGACATCCTCAATGATCGCCGCCTGCTCAAGCCGCAGGTGCGGCGTCCCGGATCGGACCACTGGGAAGACATCTCGTGGGACCAGGCCTACAGCGAAATCGCGCAGAAGGTGAAGAAGACGCGCGACGACACCTTCGTCGAAAAGGATGCCGCCGGCCACACGGTCAACCGTTGCGAAGGCATCGCCTTCACCGGCGGCTGCACCGACACGAATGAATTCAACTATCTGGTCGTCAAGACCATGCGCAGCCTGGGGGTCTGCTACCTGGAAAACCAGGCCCGCGTTTGACACGGCCCAACGGTCTCCAGTTTGGGGCCCACATTCGGACGCGGCGCAATGACCAACGGCTGGATCGACATCAAGAACACCGACATGATGTTGATCATGGGCGGCAATCCTGCCGAGAACCATCCCTGCGGTTTTAAGTGGCCGATCGAGGCCAAGCTCCACCGCAACGCCAAGATGATCGTGGTCGATCCGCGCCTGACGCGTACCGCCTCCACCGCCGATCTTTTCCTTCAAATTCGCGCCGGAACCGATATTGCCTTCCTCGGCGGCCTGATCAACTACGCCATTCAGAACAACCGCATCGCCAAGGATTACCTGCTCAACTACACCAGCGCTCCCCTCCTCGTGAACGAGGGCTTCAAATTGCCGGAGGACGGTCTCTATTCCGGCTTTGATCCTGCCAGCCAGACCTACGACCGGACGACCTGGAACTATGCTGAGGGGGGTGACGTGAGCGGCAAGGTCGCAGCGGCCGGGGCAGCGAAGCCGAAGCCTGGGGATGGCGCCCCAAAGCTTCCGTTCCCAATCCCAACCATGCCGGAGAAGGTCGCCTACGACCTGACTCTGCAGCACCCACGCTGCATCTTCCAGTTGCTCAAACAGCAGTACTCCCGTTACACACCGGAGATGGTGGAGCGAATTACTGGTATTCCCAAAGACCAGTTTCTAAAAGCCGCAGACCTGTTCACCTCCGTTCGCAAAGATGGCGACATGAAAAAGGTCGCCACGATTATTTACGCGGTGGGCTGGACGCAGCACAGCTTCGGCACCCAGATCATTCGCACGGCCGCGATGTTGCAACTGCTGATGGGGAATGTAGGCCGCGCGGGCGGTGGGGTGAACGCCCTCCGCGGGCATTCCAACATTCAGGGTGCAACCGACATGGCCGGAGTCTTTGACATCTTGCCGGGATACCTGAAAGTGCCCATTCCCGCTGACCAGGACTTCAAGAGCTACGTGGAACGCACCACACCCAAGACGGTTAAACCGGCAGGATGGGATTCGTTTAACTATTTCTCCAATACCCCCAAGTTTGCCGTCTCGTTGCTGAAGGCAATGTATGGACCGGCCGCGACCAAGGAAAACGACTGGGCCTTTCATTACCTGCCCAAGGTTGACCGTAACTACTCCTGGGTCAACATATGGAACGAGATGTACAACGGCAAAGTGAAGGGCATTTTTGCCTTCGGCATGAACGGCGTCATGATCGGTCCCGACTCGCAGAAGAACATTGAGGCCTTGAAAAAGGCCGACTGGATGGTCGTCTGTGAGATCTACCCCGACGAGACCAGCGAATTCTGGCGTGCTCCCAGCATCACGGCCGACGACGTAAAGAAGATCAACACCACGGTGTATCGTCTGCCGGGCGCGGGATTCGCGGAAAAAGATGGGACCTTCGTCAACTCGGCGCGATGGCTGCAGTGGAAGAACGTCGCCGTGCCGCCACCCGGACAAGCGCGGCTTGACCAGGAGATTCTAGCCACTATCTTCCTGAAAACGCGCGACCTTTATCAGAAGGAAGGCGGCAAGTTCCCGGACCCGATTCTGCACGCGTCATTCCCGTACACCAATCCTTACAATCCGTCGCTGTCTGAAATCGCGAAGGAGATCAACGGTAAAGCTCTCGCTGACATTACCGATCCGAAAACGAATATTACGATCAAGGCAGGGCAGCAGTTGCCCGGGTTTGCCTGGCTGAAGGACGACGGCACGACCCTGGCCGGAAATTGGCTGTACTGCGGATCTTGGACCGAAGCCGGCGCCATGACCCAACGGCGCGGCACCGACGATCCATCCGGTCTCGGTATTTATCCGAATTGGGCTTGGTCGTGGCCCATGAATCGTCGCGTCATGTACAACCGGGCTTCCTGCAACCTCGACGGGAAGCCGTGGGATGCCTCGCGGCGACAGGTGTGGTGGGACGAAGCCAAGCAACTTTGGGTCGGAAACGACGTGCCCGACTTCAAGGCCGACTCTCCGCCCAAGGACCACATGGGTCCGTTCATCATGAACCAGGAGGGGTTGGGCCGCTTGTTCGTTTGGCTGAATGACGGACCCTTCCCGGAGCACTACGAACCCATCGAGAGCCCGATCGCAAATCCCCTGCATCCCACCCAGACCACTAATCCAGTGGTGAAGAAGTACAAGGGGGCGCACGACAAGTACGGCACACCCGAACAGGGATTCAACGTGGTCTGCACCACCTATCGCCTGACCGAGCACTATCACTACTGGACGAAAAACAACCCAATGAATGTCCAGCTCGTGCCCGAGCCATTTGTGGAGATTCCCGTCGAATTGGCGGATCAGATGGGCATTCGAGGCGGCGAGAAAGTCAAAGTCACCAGTGCGCGCAGCCATTACATCGCGAAAGCCATGGTGACGCGCCGTATTCGTCCGATGAAAATCGACGGCAAGGAAATGTTCCAGATCGGAATCCCGATTCACTGGGGCTACCGCGGCATTGCCGAAGACGAAGGCAAGACCGCTAAAACATTGGCCAACGAACTGACCCCGACGGTGATTGATCCGAACGCCTTCACCCCGGAATTCAAGGGCTTTCTCGTGAAGGTCGAGAAGGCCTAGGAGGGAGGGACGAGATGCCAGACCGCAAGACATTACAAGAAGAAATGATCTCGGCCCATCCCGGGTCGATTCCCGGCCAGGGTGTGCAGCGGGATCTGGAAGTCTGCAAATTGGTGGACACGACCATCTGCATCGGCTGCAAGGCCTGCGAAGTGGCGTGTGTCGAGTGGAATGACCTCCCCTTCAGCCCGACCACCTTCGACAACACCTACCAGACCATGCGCGAGACGCGCTGGAACTACTGGAACCTGATCAAGTTCACCGAACACCCGCAAGCCGATGGGACGATCCAGTGGCTGATGCGCAAGGATCAGTGCATGCACTGCGCCGATCCCGGATGTTTGGCCGCTTGTCCGGCGGACGGCGCCATCGTGAAGTATGCCAACGGAATCGTGGACTTCAACCAGGAGAACTGCATCGGGTGCGAGTTCTGTGTTTCCGGATGCCCGTTCGACATTCCGAAGTTCAATCCCTTGACCAAGAGAGTTTATAAGTGCTCGCTCTGTTCCGATCGCGTGGGAGCGGGGCTGGAGCCGGCGTGCATCAAGGCGTGCCCGACCGGCTGTTTGAAGTTCGGCACCAAGGACGACATGAAGTTCATCGCCGAGGAGCGCGCCACGCAACTGCGCGACAAGTTCGGCATGGAAAAGGCGGGCGTCTACGATCCGCAATCTGTCGGCGGCACGCATGTCATCTACGTGCTCCACGACGCCAGCGATCCTGAGCGCTATGGCGGTCTGCCCAAGAATCCGCAGATCCCCTGGAGCTACACGGTGTGGAAGTGGCTGTTTAAACCCGTGTTCGGCACGGTGGCGTTGTTTGGACTTCTGGGAGTCTGCTTGCACTATGTGACGTCCGGGCCTCGCCGCACGCAGCCGGAGCCGCCAGAGGCGACGCCGAAGAAAGGAGAGCACAATGGCTAGTGCCGTGGAGAGCTTCGACGGCAAAGCGCGCGAAAGCTTCGAATCCTTGGGCCAGACCACGGTCTACCGCGGAGAGTTGCTTCGCCATCCCGTCTACACTCGCGTTCTCCATTGGATGGTGGCGCTGTTCTTCTTTCTCGCCCTGTTCTCAGGATTCGGTATTTACCTGCCCTGGCTGTTCCGCTGGTTTACGCCCATCTTCGGCGGAGGCCAACTCAGCCGCTCCATGCATCCCTGGTTTGGCGTGGGCTTTGTCATCTTCTTCGCCTTGCAGGCGCTCAACTGGCTGAAGCCGATGGCGTGGACCCCGGCCGACACGAATTGGATGCGGGGCATGAAGAAGATCGTCACCGGCGAGGAGAAGATGGACCCTCCCGATACCGGATTCTTCAATGCCGGCCAGAAATTTCAATTCTGGGAAATTGTGAGCGGGTGCGTGGTGTACCTGATCACGGGCATTATGCTGTGGGCGGGCGCTGGGACGTTTGGAAGAATCTCGGTCGCCATCAGCTACGTGCTGCATGACATCTCCGCGCTCATCATGCTGGGCGGAATTTTCATCCACATCTATGAGAGCAC
>JBGPFV010000128.1:0-7025 GCA_041483535.1 Terriglobia bacterium
CAGCACGAAGATACGGCCGCTGTCGGGCCGCAGCAAACCGATGGCCAGCTTGAGCAGAAGGCTTTTGCCAGATCCGGCGACGCCAAACAGAGCTTTGGTTTCGCCGTGCGGCAACTGGAACGAAACGCCCTCGAGCACAACTTTTTCATCGAACGCGATGGAAACGTTGTCGAACTCGAGCGCGTAACCGGAGGGGCTCGCGGCCGCAGCTGCCGGATTCTCGCGGGGCAGAGTGGGAGCGGGCATGGCTTACCTGTAACCAAAAATTGCGAAGATCAGCTTGGTGACGAAGAAATCCACGATCAGAATCAGCACGGAAGAGGCGACCACGGCCTGGGTGGTCGAACGGCCCACGCCCTGCGTGCCGCCGCGCGTCGATATGCCGTAGTAGCAGCCGATGGTGGCGATGATGAACCCAAACAGGACGGGCTTGATCAGGCCGGTGAAGACGTCGCGGAAGACCAGGATCTGCCAGACGGAGGTCCAATACTGCTCCGAGTTGAGGCCGAAAATCAGATGGGCGACGGCATAGCCACCAATCAGCCCGAGCAGATCGGCGATGATGGTCAGGAAAAACAGCATGAAGACCGTGGCCCCAACCCGTGGCGTGATCAACTTCTTGGTGGGGTCGGTGCCCAGGGCACGCATGGCATCGATCTGTTCGGTCACGATCATCGAGCCCAGTTCGCTGGCCATGCCAGAGGCGTTCCGCCCGGCCACCATCAGCCCGGTGATGAGCGGACCCAGTTCGGTGACCATGCCGATCGAAACCAGTTGGCCAATGAGCGTGATCCCGCCGAATCGTTGCAGCGTGCTGGCGGAGTTCAGCGCCAACAGCGCACCGACGGAGAGTCCGGTCAGAAGCACGATGGGGAGCGAGCCGACGCCGATCAGGTCCGCCTGGTGCAGCATGTCGCCCATGTACAGGGGACGGCGGAAGAAGTTTGCCAGAGATTGCGCCGCGAGCAGAGTGTAATCCTGAACCGCCAGCGCAATGTCTTTGGCGATTTCAATGGGCGAAACCAATTCGAGTTCGAACGCCATGTCGGGTCAGGAAACTTCCGCTCAGGGAACTATAGCAGAGAGAGAAATCATCGGGTGATCGGGCCATCTCAGCCCCATCAATCGACGGTTTTCAGATTACCCGATCACCCGATGATCCGATCGCCCGATCTACTCGCGGTGGTTGTTCTTCTTCTTGATCTCGATGGCCAGCCGTTTGATCTTCTGGTTCAGGGTGGAGAGCGGGACGTGGAAGCGTTCCGCCGCTTCGGTTTGGTTCCAGCCGCACTTCTCCAGCATGTCGACGATGATCCGCCGTTCGCAGTCTTCCATGATGCCGAACAGCGTGGCCCCGGCGCTGGCATCCAAAGACGGAACCGAACTGCCCCGGCCCACGATGTGATCGGGCAGCAGATCGACCCCAATGTCGCTGTCGGAAGAGAGCACCACGGCGCGTTCGATCGCATTCTCCAGTTCGCGGACGTTGCCGGGCCAGGCGTAGCTCACCAGCGGACGTAACGCCTCGGTGGTAATGCGGCGCGGAGGCCGCTCATTTTCTTCGGAATATTTGTGGAGGAAGTGCTGCACCAGTAACGGAATATCTTCGCGGCGCTGGCGCAACGGTGGTAGATCGAGGCTGATTACGTTGAGGCGGTAAAACAGGTCTTCGCGGAAGCGGCCTTCTTTCACCATTTGGCGGAGATCGACGTTGGTGGCGGCGATGATGCGCACATCCACTTGAATTTCCTGCACGCCGCCCAGGTGCATGAACTTGCGGTCCTGCAGCACGCGCAGAATCTTACTCTGCGTCTCCATGCTCATGGTGCCGATTTCGTCGAGGAAGAGCGTGCCGCGGTCGGCAACTTCGAACAGGCCTTTCTTCGACGAAACCGCACTGGTGAAAGCGCCCTTGACGTGTCCGAACAGCGTGGATTCGAGCAGGTCGGGCGGCGTGGACCCGGAGTTGACGGGCACGAACGGCCGGTCGCGGCGGGTGGAGTTCAAGTGAATCGCCTTGGCGATCAGTTCCTTGCCCGTCCCGCTTTCGCCTTGCAGCAGTACCGTCGAGCGGCTGGGCGCGACCTGGGCGACCAGATCGAAAATCTTCAGCATGGGCTCGCTCTTGCCCACAATGTGCTCAAAGTTGTAGCGCTGCTTGAGGGCGCGCTTCAGTTGAATGTTTTCTTCTTCCGCCTTCTGCCGGGCGACGGCGGCGCGCACGTCGGCCAGCAGTTTCTCGTTGTCCCACGGTTTCTGGATGAAGTTGGTGGCCCCCGATTGCATGGCGCGGACCGCGTTCTCCACCGTGCCGTAGGCGGTGATCATGATGACCGCCTGTTGCGGATGCACCAGCCGGATTTCCGAGAGCACGTCCATCCCGTTCTTGTCGGGCAGCGCGAGGTCGAGCAGAACCACGTCAAAAGCGCGCTCTCCAATCTGCGCCAAACCTTCCCTTCCCGTTCCCGCAACGACGACGGTGTAGCCCTCGAGTTGAAGAAGAGTTTCCAGCGACTCCCGGATTTCCGCTTCATCGTCAATGATGAGGATTCTGCCCGCGCTCTGCGGCGCGCTTTGCGGCGCAGTTGGAGACGTGCTTTGAGAGGTACTCTGAGACGCATTTCGGCGCGAGATAACCGCTACTTCAGACATGGCTACTTCAGACATGGACTGCCTTCCTAGTCGATATCAATGGAAAATCCAGGGTGAAGGTAGTGCCTTCGCCCGGGCGGCTCTCCACGCGTATATTGCCCGCGTGTTCCTGGATGATGCCGTAGGTGACAGAAAGTCCAAGACCGGTGCCGCGATTCTGGCCTTCGGCGGGCGATGTCTTGGTGGTGAAAAACGGGTCGTAAATGCGGTGAATGTGTTCCTGCGCAATGCCCGAGCCCGTGTCGGAGACGCGCACGCTGACGAATTCCCCGTTTAGCGTGGCCACGTTCAGCACTCCGCCCCCGGTCATCGCGTCCTTGGCATTCAAAAACAAATTCAGAAACACTTGCTGCAAGCGCCCGGCGTTGCCCTGAATCAAAGGCAGCTTCTCGTGGAATTCGTGGTGCACCTGGATGTGAGCCACCTTGAACTGGTGTTCAAGCAATGCCAGCGTATCCGCGATCACCTTGTTCAGACTGACTTCGGTCAATTCCGTGCCCGTGGTGCGGGAGAAGTTCAGCAGATTGTTGACGATCTCCGAGGCGCGGAACGTTTGCTTGGTGATTTTCTCCAGCACGCCCGCTTTCTGCGGATCCGACTGCAACTGCTTGGCCAGCATCTGGGTGTAGGAGGAAATTACGGCCAGCGGTGTATTCACTTCGTGCGCCACGCCCGCGGCCAGCAGTCCGATCGAAGAAAGTTTGTCGGCTTGGGTGAGTTGGACCTCAAGTTCGATGCGCTCGGTGATATCGTCCACAATCACCAGCCGCCCCACCACGTTGAACTTGCGCGTGACCAGCGGCGCCATGGCAACATTCACGATGCGCGATTCCCCGGTGGGAGTCGCCAGCCGAAACTTATAAAGATTGTGGATGCCGGGATTCTGCCGGACGCGGTAGAACTCCTCGACGAAGGCGGCCGGAAAAACCTCGCTCAACGAACGCCCCACCACCTGCCATCGCGGCTGGGCGTACATGACTTCCATCTGCGAGTTCCAGCTCTCGATGCGATCCTGCAAGTCCACCGCCATCACGCCGACGTTGATGGACTCGACAATGTTTTCGTTGAAATCCTTGAGCCGCTCGTACTCGCTGACCTTTTGCTCGAGCGAGGCGTAGAGCCGCCCGTTCTGGATGGCGATGCCGATGTATCCCGCCAGCGCTTCGAGCAACTCCACGTCTTCGCTGGAGAGGAAGTCGCCTTGCATGGTCTTGCCCAGTCCGAGGAAGGCGATGGTCTTTTGCCGCGCGTGGCAAGGAATGTAGTAGTTCAGATCCAGACGTCCGATGGCTTCTTGCGCGCTCGCGTTCTCACGCGGCAACTGGCGCGTATTTTCGAAGAAGATATGCCCGGCCGCATCTTCGACTCGCGGTTTCGCGAGGAACGCCAAGTCCAGACCGGTGACGTGGGCGAGCCCGAACGATTTCGCCAGCTCAAAACGCGAAGAGTCGCTGTTGCCGAGGAAGATGGCGATGCGATCCACCAGCAGCGTGCGTGCTAGCCGGTCCACCAGCGAGGAAAGCATTTTGTCGAGGTCGGTTTCCGAACTCAACTCGCGTCCGAATTCGATCAGCGTGCGCCGGTAGTCGTAGCCGGTGCGGTAGAAGAACTGGTCCAGCTTTTCCTGAATCCATTTCCGTACCGGATCAAACAGGAGCGCGGTGACCACGATGGCCAGCATCAGTCCATACGGTCCGGAACTGGGCACGCGCGTGTGCACCAACTCCGCAATGGCGGCCACGCCGGCGAAGTACGCTGCCACGATGGCCGCCGCCGCCAGCGTATACGCCATGCCGCGCTTGAAGATCAGATCCACATCCATCAACCGGTAACGGAAAATGGCGTAGCCAAAAGTGAGCGGCAGCAAGCCCAGCGACAACACCGACACCTTCATGATGGGCGAAGGCATCACTCCGAGCAGATACGGCAGAACATAGAAAAGGGTGAACGGCGTTATGGCGAGGATGGTGCCGCGCGTAATCCACTTGAGCTGTTGCCGCAGAATCGGAGTGGTGGCTTGGCGGTAGTTGTTCCACAGAACCGCTGCCGCCGAGACAAAGAAGATCGTCAGATAAGCCCAGTGCACCCGCTCCAGATTGAAGAGCAGCGAAGCGCTGGCCTTTAAGTACTCGAAAGCAAGGATCTGGATTCCGAACAGCGCCGCTCCCGGCAGGTAGAGCGCGGGAAGCGGCCAGCGACGTTTGCTGACAAACTCCCGCCGTTCCGGGAAGGTCAACACGAAGTGCAGGAACAGCGCCGGCTGCAGCAGCCATGCGACTTCGTTGGCCCAGAGGACGGTCCAGTCAAAAGCGTTGAACTTGCCGGTGTAGTGCAGCGAGTAGAAAACGAACGATACCAGGCAGAAAATATAAAAGTGGGTAGAGCCAACGGCCGTCCAGCGCCGGAGCAGCACATAGAGTCCAATACCCAGGTAAATCAGCGCGATCAGCCGCAGCCAATCGTTCATGGAGCGCTCGGCCGGAGCCAGCACGACTTCCACATCCAGTGGGACCGAGCCGCGGATCAGGGAGTAGGTTGCCTTCGACCAGACGCCGGAATAATAGAGCTGCCGCGTGACTGCGGCCGATGTGCCCACGGCGCGGCCGTTGACGCTGACCACCTGGTCTCCGCGGCGGATTCCCGCGCGCTCAGCCGGACCGTTCGGCTCCAGTCGATCGGCGACCAGGCGACCGTTCGACTCCATCCACCACGCGCCGTCGTCGGGAATGGCGGAATGGTGCTCGATCTTGTAGTTGAAACCGGCGAAAACTATGGCCGCGAGGGTGAGCAGAGCCAGCAGGATGGCGGTAAACCGGGCCTCAAATTCGCGGTTCATGGGCTGGGACAGCTGCGCGGCGCGGCCAGAGATTCGCCGCCGTTCAGGCATTAGCAACTTCACTGCCACCCCTCCTTATCTTCCCGGCGCCCGTAAGTCGCTTCCATAGAGCGATTTCCGCAATTATAGAGCTGATTTGGAATGATGGCTATGAAATATGGAAGGTAGCTTCTGTTTTTTGGGATGGCAGGTTGGCGGCTTCTAGGACCACATCCTGCGATCAAACGCGTCGCTGAACGCGGTTCGGGACTACGTCGATCACAACCCTCAAAACTGGCTTCTGGATCCTGACAATCCGGGCAGTTCCGCGGCCTGAGACGCGGCAAGCCGAGTATCTACAGGGTGTTCTTTCGATTTACAATGAAGCCATGGCTCGCCTCGACCAGATTGCCGATCTTGAAAAGCGCTATCTTCTCCCTACCTATAACCGCTATCCCGTGGGCTTTGAGCGCGGGAAAGGTGTTTTCCTATACGACTTCGAGGGCAAGAAGTACCTCGACTTCGTGGCCGGGCTGGGAGTGAACGCGCTCGGTCATGCTCATCCGCGCATCGTGAAGACTATCCGTGAGCAGGCGGCCCGGGTCATTCATCTCTCGAATCTCTATTACAACGAATATCAGGGACAACTGGCCGAGCGCCTATGCGAGCTTTCGGGCCTGGATCGGGTCTTCTTCTCGAACAGCGGCACCGAAGCGATGGAAGGCGCCATCAAGCTGGCGCGTCTCGCCGGACACAAGGCCGGCGGCGATGCCAAGTCGCAACTGGTGGCACTACAGGGCTCGTATCACGGCCGAACGTTTGGAGCGCTGTCCCTAACCGGACAGGACAAGTACCGCAAAGGTTTTGAGCCGCTGCTCGAAAACGTGACCTTTGTGGCGCAGAACAACGTTGAGGGTCTGCACGCTGCGGTCAATACCAACACCTGCGCCATCGTGCTGGAGCCCATCTTTGGCGAAGGCGGAATTCTTGAGTGTTCGGAAGACTTTCTCCGCGCCTGCCGGACGCTCGCCGACCAGCACCAAGCCGCGCTCATTTTCGACGAGATCCAGTGCGGCCTCGGCCGCACCGGCAAAATCTTCGCCTTCCAGAGCTTCGGCGTGGTGCCTGACATCGTCGCCATCGCCAAGCCGATTGCCGCGGGAGTGCCGCTCGGCGCGTTCCTGTCGAAAGAACATTTCGCCTCCGCGATTTCGCCCGGACAGCACGGGACAACTTTTGGCGGAGGTCCGCTGGCATGCCGCGTCGGGCTCGAATATCTTGCGATCGTGGAAGAGGAGCACCTGCTCGAAAACGTTGCCAAGGTTGGCGGCTATCTGCATCAACAATTCGAGGAGCTGGTTTCGAAGTACGCTGCCACCCGCGAAGCCCGCGGGCGCGGATTCATTCTAGGCTTGGTGCTGATCGGCCACGGCCCGGCAGGCGCGCAGGAATTCCTCCGAGCACTCCAGGATCCCGCCCTCGCCGAAGATGGGCTCGAGCACGATGGCACAGGTGTTGGGGTTGACGGCGGCACGCAGGGCCTCGATGTCGTTGCGCG
>JBGPFV010000129.1:0-6987 GCA_041483535.1 Terriglobia bacterium
CATAGCTGGCGCCTGCTGCCATTTGCTACGGTCATCTTGCTCGCGGGCAGGACCGCCATTCCCAAGGATATTCCGGAGGCCGCTGCCGTGGATGGGGCCGGCTTCTGGAGCACGGAGTTCCAGATCGTCATTCCCATGATGCGGCCCATCATGAGCGTTGCCGTGCTGTTCGGCCTCATTTTTACCTTCACCGATATGACCGTTGTCTATATCCTTACCGCCGGCGGCCCGTTCGACTCCACCCAAACCCTGCCTTCTCTGGCTTTTGCGGTGGGCATTCAGGGTAGCGATCTCGCCGCCGGCGCCGCCATCTCGCTCTTCCTGGTGCCGGTGCTGGTGATCGTTGCCTATTTCATGCTGCGCGTGGCGAATCGCGCTGAGGTGAACTGATGGCCAAGAGAATCTTCCGGCGTATCTGGGCAAAGATCGGCCGCATCCTCGTGCTGGCGACGTTTACGATCCTGCTGGCTTTCCCTTTTTATTGGATGTTGATTACCAGCTTCAAGCAAAACATCGATCTTTACACGATGGAGAACAACCCCTTCATCTTTAATGCCAAGCCCACCCTGGACCATTTGAAATTTCTTTTCACCGAAACCAGATTCGTCCGCTGGCTGGGCAACACCGCGTTCGTCGGTGTTGTCGTAGTTGCCATAACGTTGTTGCTGGCGGTGCCTGCCGCGTATTCACTTGCCCGGCTCTCCGGGCGATGGGGAGAGCGCCTCGGCATCGCCATCTTTCTCACCTACCTCATCCCGCCGACCCTGCTCTTCATACCTCTTTCCAGAGTGGTGGCGTATCTCGGCCTGCAGGACTCCTTGTGGGCGCTCATTCTCGTTTACCCCACCTTCACGGTTCCCTTTTCGATCTGGCTTCTGATGGGTTTTTTCAAGTCCATTCCCAAGGAGTTGGAAGACGCGGCCATGGTGGACGGACTCACGCGCTTCGGCGCTTTCGTCAAGTTGGTGATTCCCATCTCCGTCTCGGGAATTCTCACCGTCGTGATCTTCACCTTTACGCTGGTAACCCAGGAATTCGTCTATGCCTTGACCTTCATCTCTTCCGAATCGAATCAGATGATCGGGACTGGCATCCCCATCTTTTTGGTTCGCGGAGATGTCTATTACTGGGGAGCGCTGATGGCCGCGTGCCTGATCGCCAGTCTTCCCATCGCGTTCATGTACAACCTGTTCCTGGACCGCTTCATTGCCGGTTTCACCGTCGGCGCCGTCAAATAGAGATTGCGCACGAGTTCGCGGCTATGAGACTCTCCGACGAAGGTCGGCTCGCTGGGCAGTTCCCCGTCTACGAATCTTTAGACGCACATTCAGCGAGCGGAGGCGGCGCACAAGTGAATCTCGCAAGGGAGCAAACTGCGAAGCTGCATTGAGGTCACCCTTTGATGAGCTCGATCCTTCAGTTCCTCCGCAGACCCTCAGACGGTCCCCGCAGCATATTGCTGGTTCGTATTGCGGCGGGGCTGATCTTCTTTACACAAGGCATTCTGAAGTTCATTGATCCCAGCATGGGCGTGGTTCGCTTCACGAGAATCGGGTTTCCACATCCCTACTTCACGGCCTATTTTGTCGGCACGTTCGAGGTTGTGTGCGGTCTCCTACTCCTGCTGGGGCTATGGACGAGACTCGTGTCGATTCCGCTGCTGATCGTGATCACAACCGCGATTGCGACTACAAAAGTTCCGGAGTTGTTTCGCGCCAACCAGGGGTTCTGGTACATGCTCAGCGACGCGCGCACCGATTTCGCCATATTCTGCTGCCTGGTTTTTCTCATCTCAGCAGGTGGTGGGAGCTGGTCTCTTGATGCAAGGTTCGCCAAGCACACCTGAAGTAGTAATGACTGATTCTCGGGGCGTCGCGAGAAGAGAAATCAAGTTAGGACCGGACTATCGTCATCAAGGAGACTCTATGAAGGAATTGTCTGAATCCAGGCGCCAGTTTCTGAAAGCAGCGGGTCTAACGACCGGAGCGGTTTTGTTCTCGTCCCGCAAGGTCGTTGCCGAATCCGGGCTACCGCCGCAGAGCAGCGAGTCACCTACTGCCTCGTCGGAATCCGGTTCCGCAGACCACACGCTGCATATCAGAATGTCTCCTGTCGAGATCACGCCCGACCGGATCATCTCGGCGGCCACATACAACGGGCAATTCCCAGGGCCACTGCTTCGTTTTAAGGAAGGCCAGCAGGTTACGGTAGACGTTTACAACGACACGGACGCGCCGGAGCAATTACATTGGCACGGTCAGATGGTACCGGCGGACGTAGACGGAGCGTCCGAGGAAGGCACTCCGTTCATTCCCGCGCATGGCAAGCGCCGGATCGTGTTCACCCCAAAGCCAGCGGGCTTCCGCTTTTATCACACCCATAACCGCGCGGGCGCAAACCTGGCCGCTGGACAATACAGTGGCGAAGTGGGGCCTGTGTACATCGAGCCCAAGCGCGAGCCGGGTCGATATGATCGCGAGGTGTTTCTTGTGCTCAAGGAGTTTGAGCCAACTTTCAGCCGCGGTGGAGACATGGCCCAGAATTTCCTGGCCCCGCCAACTCAGGTCAAGGCACTCGAAGAACAGGGCGAGTCTGCCATGAAAGCCTCGCTCGCCAAGGGCATGCCCCACGGATATGAAGTCGGCTACGGCTCCTTCACGATCAACGGACGCATGCTCGGCCATGGAGAACCGATCCGCGTCAAGCGGGGCGAACGAGTCTTGTTTCATATTCTGAATGGAAGCGCGACCGAGATTCGCAGCCTTGCTTTGCCAGGCCATTCTTTTCATGTCGTGGCGTTGGACGGAAATCCTGTCCCCAATCCGGCGGCGGTTCCGGTGCTCTGGCTCGGCACTGCGGAACGCATTTCTGCCATAGTTGAAATGAAGCATCCTGGAGTCTGGATCATGGGCGATCTAGCGGATGACGATCGTCACCACGGCATGGGAATCGTCGTCGAATACGCGGGGTCCAAAGGCAAAGGACAATGGATCGCACCGCCGCCCCGTCGTTGGAACTACGGGCTCTTCGCGAAGCCCGGCACGACTGCCGCACCGCCGGACGAAACCTTCGAGATGATCTTCGCTAAGGATAATGCCGCCGAAGAGGGCTTCAACCGATGGACGATCAACGGAGTGGCTTATCCGATGAGCAATCTAATGCCTCCAACTTCGTTTCACTTGAAACAAGGCAAGCGATATCGAATCCACATGCGCAATGCCAGTGACGATATCCATCCAATTCATCTACACCGACACAGTTTCGAGCTAACCAAGTTGGCGGGAATCCCGACTGCAGGAATCCTGAAGGACGTGGTCATGCTGGGCGGTTACCAGGAGGCCGAAATCGACTTTGTTGCCGACAACCCAGGACTGACGCTATTCCACTGCCACCAGCAACTACACATGGATTTCGGTTTCATGACATTGTTCGACTACGTATGAGTGGCAGGACAGGAAGGTAGAATCCGCAGCTCATCCGAAAGACAGGCTGCGGCTGAAGGTTTTGCTCGGCGGCCTTAGGATATCTCCTACTCTTGGTTCACTCGTCAAATCCCCACGTCGCAATGCCCGCGGGTGATTCTAAATCGGTGCAAGCTCTGCGATCAGCCCAGCCATTGCTGGGGATTCCCGATGGCCTCGACCAAGTCCCGCAGAAACTCCGCGGCCCGCGCACCATCGACTACACGATGATCGCTCGAAAGGGTCAGGGTCATCATGGGACGGATGCCGGGACGAGCATCCGATCCGGCGCCGACCGGCACGACTCGGTCCGTGATACCTCCGACGGCAAGAATCGCGGCCTGCGGTGGAATGATGATCGCAGTAAATGCGTCCACCTCGAACATGCCCAGATTGCTGATGGTGAAGGTGCCACCGGTGATATCGGCGGGATGCAACCTGCCGGTACGCGCCCGTTCCGCCAGGTCGCGCCGCTGCACCGCGATCTCGCCCAGCGCGGCCTGGTGAGCATTGTGGATCACGGGCGCCACCACCCCATCGTCCACCGCCATCGCCAGGCCGATGTTGATCTCGGCATTTGCGCGAACGCCTTCGCGGGTCCAGCTTGCATTCATTCGAGAGTGCTTCCGCAGAACGCGAGCAACCAGCGCGGCCAACAGATCGGTGTGCGTGAGTTTCACACCATGCGATTTTTCAACCTCTGGCCCGAACTTCTGCCGCGCCTCGTTCAGAGCGCCTGCGTCCACCTCGCGCATGACGAAGAAATGGGGAATCGTCGTCCAGCTCTCGGTTGTGCGCTCCGCCATCAGCCGGGAGATGGAGCGGCCGCTGTTAACCGGAGCGGCCGGCGCACCGGCTTGGGATTTCGCAGCGACCAGGATATCGGACGCGAGGATTTCTCCGCCGGCCCCCGATCCGCGGACATCCGAGAGCTGCACGCGCAGTTCGCTGGCGAGGCGTCGCGCTTTGGGGGAAATCTTAATGCTCTGCGCGCCGGACTGCGCGGGAGTCGCCAACTGATTTGCGGAGGCCGCAGGCGAGGGCGCAGGAACCGCGGAAAAGACAGCTACGGTGGTTTTTCTTCCCGATTCAGCAACGATTTCATCGGCCGGAGGCACTTCTCCGGGACCGACGATCCAAGCGATGGTTCGGCCCACCGGCACTTCGGTCCCAGCCTGGACCTTGACTCCAGCCAAAACGCCGTCGCCGGGGGATTCGATCTCCATCACCGCTTTGTCGGTTTCGATCTCCAGCAGGGGCTCGCCTTTAGCGACAGACTCGCCTTCTTTTTTCAGCCACGAAATGAGCTTGCCGGTTTCCTGGGCCATTTCGAGCGCGGGCATAACAACACTGATCGCCATAGTTAGAGAACCGCTTGAACCCCTTGTAGAGATGAGGCTTGCCTCGTCTCCGATTGCTGACACCCTCGCGCGCGGTGATAGACCTTGTGAGCGCTCGTGGGCCTTAGACGCGGCGAGCCGCGTCTCTACAGGACATTTCCTTAATCGCCCACGCCAACGCGTTCCTGCCTGGCGCTCGCTTCGATCATCTCGCGCACGCGCGTGCTCGGTTTCGATTCGGTTTCTCGAATCGCGGGAAGCGGGCCATCCACCGTAAAGTAGTGCCTGCCGGCTACCAGCAGTTCCTCGGCTGGAAAGCGGGTGATGACCTCGTGACCGGTTTCGGTGACCACGATTTCTTCCTCGATGCGCGCGGCACTCCAGCCATCGGTCGAGGGCCAGAAAGTTTCCAGCGCAAACACCATGCCCGGCTTGATTTCGCAGGGGTGATCGAGCGACACGAGGCGGCTGATCACGGGCTTCTCCCAGATGGCGAGGCCGATGCCGTGACCGTACTGCAGCGCAAAGCAGGCTTCCTCGTTGGGGAAACCGAACTCCTGCGCCTTCGGCCACACGGCGGCAATCTCGGCCGTGGTACGTCCCGGACGCACCAGTTCAATCGCCGCGTCGAGGTATTCCCTGCACCGCTTGTACGCGTCGTTCATCGCGTGCGAGGCGTAGCCGATGGTGAAACAGCGGTAATAACAGGTGCGGTACCCCATGTAGGAGTGAAGAATGTCGTAATAGACGGGATCTCCCGGACGCAGCACGCGGTCCGAGAAAACGTGCGGATGCGGATTGCAACGCTCTCCTGAAATTGCATTCACGGCTTCCACGTATTCGGAACCGAGATCGTAGAGCACCTTGCTCACCAAACCCACCGCCTGGTTTTCGCTCATCCCGGGCTTCATGGCGCGATAGAGTTCGTCATAAGCGGCGTCGACCATCATGGCGGAGTGGTTGAGCAAACTGATCTCGTCGCGCGTCTTGATCAGGCGCGCTTCCGACATTAGCGCCTGCCCATCGACGACTTTGATTCCTTCTTTCTGCAGAGCAAACAATACTGGCAATTCAATGATGTCAATGCCCACCGGCTCTTTATGCAGGCCGCGCATTTCCAGTTCGATGCGGATCTTCTTGGCCACATCTTCGGCGCGTCCCATCTCGGGAGTCATGGCCCCGCGCAACATGGAGATTCCCGCGCGCGACCGCTCTCCGAGCCAGGGACAATGCAGTTGATGGTGCTTGGCGGCCGATCCGAAATCCCACAGAATAGGCTCGTCGTTTTGCGGCAGGAGGGTGAAGCGATTCGCCTTGTCCTGCGCCCATGTACCGATGTGGGTCGCGGTAATGTACCGGACATTGTTCATGTCGAAGCACAACAGCGAGCCCATCTCGGACTTGACAAGAAGATCCTTGGCGCGCGCCAGCCGTTCGCGGCGCAGGCGATCAAAATCAACCCGGTTTTCCCAATCCACCGCCATCGTTCCATAAGTGGGCAGAGCCATAAAAATCTCCTTTTATGCAGCGTGCTTCAGAGAACAGGTTAGAAGCTAGAAGTCAGATTGCAGAAATAAGAACCTTCAAAGCGCAGGTACATAGGTTTTCACTTCTGCAATCTGACTTCTTCCTTCTGACTTTCCTTACCGTCCGCACAGTGCGCGGGCGGCCTCAAACACGGTCTGCTCCGTCGGCACGGTCACATCTTCCAAAGGCGGCGAAAACGGAATTGGAACATGCATCGCGCCCATGCGCTTGACCGGAACGTCCAGATCGTAGAATGCGCCTGTGGCGATCACCGATGCAAGCTCAGCGGTGACACCATAGCGTTCGTAACCTTCGTCGAGAACAATGGCCCGCGACGTTTTCTTCGCCGATTCAATCAGAGTCTTTTCGTCGAGCGGCCACAGGGTGCGCGGATCGACCACTTCGGCGCTGATTCCGATTTCCTCGAGCATCGTCGCCGCGCCCAACGCCACTTGCACCATGCTGCTGGTGGCGACCAGAGTGATGTCCTCACCTACACGCTTCACATCCGCTATGCCCAGCGGTACCGTGTAATCCTCGGCAGGCACAGCGCCTTTGAGCTTGTACATCATCTTGTCTTCGAAAAAGACCACCGGGTTCTCGTCGCGAATGGCAGTCTTCATGAGTCCTTTCGCGTCATACGGGGTGGAGGGCAACAC
>JBGPFV010000130.1:0-6970 GCA_041483535.1 Terriglobia bacterium
AGGCTGGTCGAGATTCCGAAGACGATGGTGAGCGCGCCGAATGCGGCTACCGCGAACAGCATGGTCAGTCCCGCGCGGCGGCGGATCGGGTGGTGAGCTAGCGCGATGGCCATCAGGGCGGCGCCTACTCCGGGAGCGCTGCGCAGCAGGCCGAGTCCCCAGGGGCCGGTGTGCAGGATGGTTCTGGCGTAGACGGGGAGTAAGGCTACCGCCCCGCCTAAGAGGACGGCGAACATATCGAGCGAGATGGAACCCAGGATTAGTTTCTTCTCCCAGATAAAACGAAACCCGGCGAGCACGGTGCGCAGGCTTACGGGTTCTTTGTCGAGCACTCGCTCGGGCACTGGCTCGGCCACTCGCTCGGCCAGTTCTTTTTCTGGCGAGGTGGGCAGTGGGTGAATTCGCAAGGTGAAGAGGGTGGCGAGGATGGAGACAGTGACGGCGATGGCATAGACGGCGTCGGGGCCGCGGAAAAGGGCGTAGGCGATTCCTCCGATGGCCGGGCCGGCGATGGTTGCGATCTGGAAGGTGCTGGCATTCCAGGCGACGGCGTTGGCGAAATGTTCTTCGGGAACCAGTTGCGGCAGCAGGGCGCGGCTGGCCGGCCAGTTGAAGCAGCGAAAGATTCCGAGCAGCACCAGGACGACGTAGATCGAGTGAACCGACTGCGGGGCGCGCCGGCTGATTGCCAGCAGAAGCGCCGAACACAGGGCGAAGCCGCCATAACACCAGACGAGCAACTTGCGGCGGTCGAAGAGATCGGCGGCGTGTCCGGCGAGGAGAAACAGCACGAAGCCGGGCAGGAACTGCGCCAGGCCGACGTATCCGAGAGCGAGCGGGCGCTTGGTGATTTCGTAGACCTGCCATCCCACGGCGACGGACTGCATCTCGAGCGACACGACGATGAAGAAGCGCGCGAGCGTGTAGGAGACGAAGTTGGGATGGGTGAAGGCGACACGCCCGGCTAGGCGCGGGTCCTGGGAGGTGAGCATTGCTTATTACTTTGCCACAGAATCATTCGGGAGACAGTGCACTGGAATCCCACCCTTGCGCACAGAACGCGCAAGGATCGAGCACCCTTGGGCGTCTCCTCCGCAAACGATTCAGCGGCGGTTGATGAGGGAGGCGACGTAGCCGGCGCCGAATCCGTTATCGATGTTGACTACGCTGACGTTCGAGGCGCAGGAGTTCATCATTCCTAGCAAGGCGGCCAGGCCCTCGAAGGCCGCGCCGTAGCCTACGCTGGTGGGAACGGCGATTACCGGGACTCCTACCAGGCCGCCTACTACGCTGGGGAGCGCGCCTTCCATTCCGGCGCAGACTACGATCACGCGGGCTTTGGCGAGGGCTCCGCGATGGGCCAGGAGGCGGTGAATGCCGGCTACTCCAACGTCGTAGATGTGCTGGACGTCATTCCCCATTAATTCCGCGGTGACTACCGCTTCTTCGGCTACCGGGATGTCGCTGGTTCCCGCCGACACGACCACGATTACGCCCTTGCCATATTTCTTGCGGTCGCGCTTGAGGACGATGGCGCGAGGCAAGGGACGATACTCGGCGCGGGCAGCGGTACCTGCCGAATTGTCGGCCAGGGCGGCGGCGACGGCGGCGTACTGTTCCTCGGTGGCGCGGGTTGCTAGCACGTTGCCGTTGTGCGCGGCGAGACGGGTAAAGATGTCCGCTACCTGGCGGGGCGTTTTGCCTTGGGCAAAGATGACCTCGGGCATACCCTGGCGGAGGGCGCGGTGGTGGTCGAGTTTGGCGAAACCGAGGTCCTCAAAGGGAAGGTGACGGAGGCGCTCGACGGCGTCGTCGGGGGAGAGGCGCTTTTTTCGAACTTGCTCGAAGAGATGGCGAAGGGCTTGGGAGTTCATGGATACGCCATTGTAGATTGGCGGGGGCGGTCCAGAGGCATGCGGCGTGCGATTAACCACGGGGTGCACGGGGGAACACGGGGGAAACACAGGGCAAGACTAGCCGACGGCAGAGCGGCCACCTTTCAAGATCCAGTCTTTTCAGCGACTTACGCAGATTACTCCATAGGTTCTACGCCCTTCGGATAGATTGCCCCGGTCCACGGCGGGCCCTATAATCGGCTTACTCTGGTTCTGGATTCTTCGGCAGGCAGCCGGGTAGGGTTGGCCCTAAGGTAAGTGTGCCTTTTGGCCGGGCATCATTTTGGATATTGGCCGATGGCCGAGCTTAACCCGCTATGCGAAAACGCCTGCAAATCGCGCTGATGGCTAGCTGGACCGCGATCTCCTTTCTATCCATGCTGTTTTCGACGATACCGGCCCGGGCGCAGGCGGGGGGGATTAGTCCCACCACCGACGAATCCGGGCGCAAGATCTATGTAAACGAGGGTGGGCCTGCCACGGCTTCCAGGGCGGAGGCTGCCACGGCTGCGCGATCTCGGCTGGTTTATTGGAGCGTGACCGAACACCGCTTTAAGCCGGTTCCGACCAACGGGGCGGTGATGAGGGCGGCGCGCTCGGCGGCTTCGGAAGTCAACACCTACCTTGACGGCAGGGCGCAGAGTCACCAGATTCTGAACCGCGCGTTTACGCAGGAGGATGTGGACGCGGCAATCGAGCAGGCGGCGGCCCGGCATAATGTGGATCCGAACCTGGTGCGCTCGGTGGTCAAGGTGGAATCGAATTTCAATCCCAATGCGGTTTCGCGCAAAGGGGCGATGGGGCTGATGCAGTTGATGCCCTCGACGGCGCGCTCGCTGAATGTTGCCAATCCTTTTGACCCGGCGCAGAACGTGGATGCCGGGGTTCGGCATCTAAGGAAACTGTTGGATAGCTACGGCGGCAACGTCAGCCTCAGTCTGGCAGCCTATAACGCGGGATCGGGAGCGGTGGCGCGGAGTGCGGGGGTTCCGCATTTCCGGGAAACGCAGAACTACGTGCGCCGGATCACGAACCTGTATAACGGGGGCAGCGAACCGGGGTCGTACATTTTCGGCAGCCCGGTGCATGATCCGGTTCGCGTGGAGCGCGATGCGCGGGGCGTGCTGCACATCAGCAACACGGAATGAGAAGCGTTTTCATGTGGTAGCAGGAGCATCGAGTGAGTTTTGAATTGTCATCCTGAGCGAAGCGAAGGACCTGCTGTCTCGTGCGCTGAAAAGAAAGCAGGTCCTTCGCTTCGCTCAGGATGACAGGCTTAAGTAGGTACGGAATTCGGCAAGTGAAGACCCAGGCTTCAGCGACCCTAATTCGCACAACCCTAATTCGAGGCGCTCTCGCCTTTCGCCTGGGCGCGGCGTTGTTGCTGGCGCTGCTGCCGCTGGCATCCGCATCGGCTCGCGTCCATCACAACGACGCCTGGGCCCGTCAGCAATTCACCAAAGCGGAACGTGCGCGGGAGGCGCTTAACGGGCGTCCAGTGGGAGAGCGCACTCGCCGCGAATACCAGCGCGCGATCGATTCGTACCGGCGCGTTTACTTCGGGTCTCCGGCCTCCTCGAAGGCGGACCCTAGCGTGGTGGCTACCGCCGAACTGATGGTGGAGATGGGGCGGCGCTTTGACGATAACAAGATTCTGCGCGGGGCGGTGGAACAGTACCGCTTCCTGCGCCAGGAATATCCCGGCAGCAAATACCGCTTCGACGCCCTGTTCACGATCGGCGAGATCTACAAAGACGACCTCAACGATCCCGAAGAGGCGCGCACCACGTTCGAAAATTTTCTGCATCGCTATCCGCGCAACCGACTGGCCGAGGATGCGCGCTCGGCGGTGAAGGAAATCGATGCCGAGGCCGACGAAATGGAACGGACGGCGGAGAAGGCGGCGCGCCAACAGCGGTCCCATACAAGCGCGAGGGGCGGCTCCGGCGTTACCTCCAGAGCTGACGACGCGGCCGAATCGGGCGCTGAATCGGTAAAGGCCGCGAGCGTCCGGCGCAGCGGATTGCCGCGCGTTACCGGAGTTCGCCACTGGTCCACGCCCGACTACACTCGCGTCGCTATCGACGTCGAACAAGAGGTTAAGTTCGATTCCCAGCGCATCGCGCATCCCGACCGGATTTTCTTCGACCTGCGCGACACCAAACTGGCTTCGACGCTGGTGGGCAAGACCTTTGACGTGGACGATGGCTTCCTGAAGAAAATCCGGGTTGCGGAATTTCAGCCGGGGCGCACGCGCATTGTGCTGGAAGTGGACGACCTGGCGAGATACGACGCATTTCTGTTGCCCGACCCGTACCGGCTCATCATTGATGTTCACGGCAAGGACGGGAACGGGACGGATCAGCACGGGAAGGAAATGCCGGGGAAGCAGAACCAGGCGACTCTTGCTGGCCGGACTAAGAGGGACGCGGCCAGTGCGAAAGGTCGTTCCGCTCCGGAAACATCGGCGGCGGCTTCTGGGGAATCGGACGACGACTCCAGCGCCGCCGCAGTGGCGTCGAGCGGAGACGCGGAATCCGAGGGGCGGAAAGCGCCGGAGTCCGACATGGATGCGGCCACCATTTCGAAACCGGCGCCCGTCGAAACGGATTTAGTCCCCGAGGCTGCGAGCGCCGATTCCAGACCGTCCGGCTCCGCGAAGCCAGCCCAGGGCGCGGGAGTGATTAAGACGACGGTGGCGGTGAAAGGATCGAACCGGAGGATTCCGAAGACGATCGTCAAGGCGGACGTGGACGCGGACGTCGGGACGAACGTCGAGACGAATGACAGGACACCGGCGAAGGTCGCTGCGCTTGCCCACGACAGAAATCGCCCAGAAGCAACGCCGAGCGACGCCGACGACGTCTTGGGTGCGGAGGAAACCAGGCTGGCGAAAACGGAGTTGCCTTCGTCGGCAAAATCTGCTTCCTTGCGCCGAAAGAAATCGCGCTCCGCCGCGGCCGCTCCCGACACGGCGGACCTTCGTCCCGGATTGCGGGAAACGACTCGGGAAGCGCGTCCCACCGCGGCCGGCGACCGGTCGTTGATTCGGGCCCTGGGGTTGAAGATTGGCAAGATCGTGATTGACGCCGGCCACGGCGGGCATGACACCGGCACCATTGGTCCGAACGGGCTGCTCGAGAAGGACGTGGTACTCGATGTGGCCAAGCGTCTGGGGCGTTTGCTGGAATCGCGGCTGGGCGCCGAAGTGATTTACACGCGCCAGGACGACACCTTCATTCCCCTCGAAACCCGCACGGCGATTGCGAACCGGGAGCGAGCGGATTTGTTCATTTCGATCCACGCCAACTCCAGCCGCGATTCGGATGCGCGCGGCGTCGAAACTTATTATTTGAATTTCACCTCGTCGCCGGAAGCGCTGGAAGTGGCGGCGCGCGAGAATGCGGTCTCGGAAAAGTCGATTCACGAATTGCAGGATCTGGTGAAGAAGATTGCCCTGAAGGAAAAGATCGACGAATCGCGCGAGTTTGCCGGCAATGTGCAGGAATCGCTCTACGGAGGGCTGGCGCTGCGCAATGCCGGCATCCGCAATCGCGGGATCAAGAAGGCGCCGTTCATCGTGCTGATCGGCGCGAACATGCCTTCGATCCTGGCCGAGATTTCGTTCGTGTCGAATCCTACCGACGAGCGCAAGCTGGAAACTTCAGAACACCGGCAGCGGATTGCGGAGTCGCTCTATCGAGGCGTCTCCAAGTACGTCAGCGGGTTGAGCGGCGTGAAGGTGGCGAGCAAGATCGAGAAGGGCGAAGGGCAGTGAAGCGGCGCGGGCCGGAGGCCAGCTCCTAAAGGGGCATCTGACCTCGAGGAACTCGCGCTATCGCTAAAGCGATAGCCTGATACGAAACCTGGATAAGGAAACCCCGATACAAGGCTTGGACGCCGGTCCACCCACCTATCAGCTCGTGTCCTGGGTGGCTTCCGTTGATTCACCAAACCTTAATCTTCCGTTCACCGGACGCTAACAATTGCCTGCTACTGTGGGCCATGTCACCTAGCAGCCGTGACATGTCAAACACAACCTTAAAGACTCCAGGAGATCGCTTCATGAAAAGTAAATTATGGTTCGCGGGCCTGTTGGCCCTGGCGACGAGCGCGGCTTTTGCCCAGGAAGGGGCTGTGCCGAAAGAGGTTCCGCATCTGGACCACGTTTTCGTGATCATGATGGAGAACCACGGATATAGCCAGATCCTCAACAATCCGAATGCGCCCTTCGTCAATCGGTATGCGCGGACGGCGAATCTGGCGACCAACTACTTTGCGGTTGCGCATCCGAGCCTGACGAATTACCTCGAAGTGGTGGGCGGCTCGAACTTTGGCGTCCTCAGCGATAACGCACCCGACTGGCACAATGCTTCTTGCCTGACGAATCTGGCCACGGGCGTGGCTGCGACGGACAATCCGCCGACGCCGAACATCTGCCCGATCAAGGGCAGCGGGACGGACGCGGCCACGCCGGCGATGGACTTCACGAACGAAACGCAAGGGCCTCCGGGAGAGATCAACATCGACGGAACGGCTTCGTATCCGGCGGTGACGACGACGCTGGGCGAGACCATTGCCGGGCAACTGGTGGCCAAGGGCAAGACTTGGAAGAGCTACCAGGAAGACGTGCCGGCCAATCCGGACACGGTGAACTACAGCGATGGCGTGTTTACCAACAACACGGATTTCACGAAGATCAATCCGCAACTGAATCCGCCGCTCACCAACGCCAACATTGTTCAGCTTTATGCGGCCAAGCACAACCCGTTTGTGTATTTCGAGGACGTGCAACAGGGCACGAATCCGCGGCTAAGCTACGCGCAGGTCGCGGATTTCGAGGGCGCGAACGGCTTGTATGCGGATCTACGCTCGGGTAAAGTTCCCGACTTCTCGTTCATCGCTCCGAACCAGTGCAATGACCAGCATGGACGCGGGAACTCGACGCCGTTCTGCAACTTCGATCCGACAAGTGACGGCACGCAGGCGGGCTTGAACCCGGCGCTGATTCTAGTGGGCGACCACGCGGTCGAAAAGCTGGTGTCGGCGATCCACAGCTCGCCGGCGTGGAAGCG
>JBGPFV010000131.1:0-6926 GCA_041483535.1 Terriglobia bacterium
CTGGGGCGAAAAATTGGAGCGGCGTTGACCAGGCTTACGCCTCGCGAGCGCATGGTGTTCGAGTTGAAGCACTATCACGGCCTGAAGTTGCGCACCGTGGGCGAGATGCTGAATACGACGGAAGAGACGGCGAAGAATACATTGTTTCGCGCGACGCAAAAACTGCGCAGCGCGCTGGCGGAGATGCGATGAGATTGGAATTAGTCCCCGCGAAGGGATACGAAAATGAAATGTGATTGGGTGCGACAGAACATTGTGTTCTATGTGTACAACGAACTGGAAGACGATGCCCGGTACGAGGTAGAGCAGCACCTGGCGCGGTGTCCGGAATGCGCTACCGAGTTGAAAGCGACGCGCAAGTTTCACGCCACGCTTTCGGAAAGGCCGGTGACGGAGCCGACTCCGAACCTGTTGGCGGCATCGCGGATGCGGCTGCAGGAAGCGCTCGAAACGACGCAGCCGGGAGGGTTCTGGCAGCGGCTGGTTTTTGAGCCGGGAGCGTGGCTGCGGCAGATGCGCATGGCGCCGGCTCTGGCGGCGGCGATTTTCATCGTGGGTTTTGGCGGAGGCATTGGCGCCACTTACAACTTCCTTTCCGCACGCGCCGGCAATGCCGTGTTGACGGGTTCGGTGGACTCGGGCAACGGCAATTCGCCCCTTACTCAACCGGTGGAGTCGTCGATCGCGGGTATTCGCTCGGTGACGCAGGAGCCGGGATCGAATCAGGTGAGCATCAAGTACGACACGGTTCTGACCCAGGAAGCGCAAGGCTCGCTGAACGACCAGCGCATCCAGCAGTTGCTGTTGTTCGCGGCGCGCAGCAATTACAACTCGGGAGTGCGGATGGACTCGGTGGATCTGTTGACGCAGGCGCCCGACGACACGCGCGTGCGGGAAGCGCTGATGTATGCGTTGCAGAATGATACCAATCCGGGTGTGCGTTTGAAGGCGCTGGATGGGCTGAGTGGCTTTGTGCGGCAGGATCCACGAGTCCGGGACGGAGTTTTGCGGGCGCTGATCAACGACACAAACTCCGGCGTTCGGATGCAGGCCTTGCGGCTGGTGGAACCGATGAAAACGGACAGCAATGTGCGATCGGTGCTGACCAGGTTGTCGCAGACGGATCAGAACGCCTCGATTCGCTCGCAGGCTCGTACAATGCTGGCGCAGATGCCGGAGATGGACTGAGAACCGTCGGTCGCTGTTCGTGTTCGCTATTCGTTGTTTGCCGTGGACTGTGAGTGTTTGCGAACAGCGAACGACGAACAGCGAGCGGCGTACTAAGTAATAGGTTGAGGAGGACATTCATTGAAGCACGCAATAAAACTCGCCAGCGTCACCGTGTTGGTGGCAGCGCTGGCATCACTGGCTCTGTGCCAGGAAACTCGGGTCTATCGCGAAGGCAGCAACTGGGTCCAGGAAATAACCGGGACCCTGGGCACGGCGAAAAACCTCCGGGTAAAGCTGGCCTCGGGTTCGGTAAAGGTCCAGGGTGGATCGCAAGAAGGGATCACATACGTCATTCATCGTCGAGCATATACATCTTCAGAAGAGAAGGCCCGCCGCGAATTTGAGTCCTATAGAGTCAGCACGTCTGTAAGAGGAGACACGGCGTGGATGGAGGCCGATTCGGGCGGACGCGATCGTAGGTGCTCCGATGAGTTTGTCATCAATGTGCCGCGGAATCTGGACTTCGCCAAGATTGAGACCGGGGGCGGCAATGTAAACGCAATCGGGATTGCCGGACGTGCGGAGCTCAGCAGTGGCGGTGGAAATCTTCGCCTGGACGACATTGGCGGCGAGGTGACGGCGGAGACGGGTGGGGGCACGATTGAAGTCGGGAGCGTGCAAGGCAACGTAACCCTGCAGACGGGCGGAGGAAACATCAAGATTGCGTCCGCCAAGGGAGACATCAAGGCGCAAAGCGGCGGGGGAAGCGTAGTCGTTCTTTCCGGGTTGCAAGGCGCGGTGCTGGAGACGAGCGCGGGTAGTATTCGCGTGGACAAGTGCAGCGGAACGGTGAAAGCCACGACCGGAGGCGGGAGCGTAGACCTGGGCGAGATTGGAGGGCCCGCGGAAATTGAGACGGGCGCGGGCAGCATCCGCCTGGCTTCCGCCAAAGGACGGGTTCACGCCCAGACCGGTGGAGGCAGCATTCAATTGGACGGCGCCACGTCGGTGCAGGCCGAAACTGCGGCTGGAGGAATCGTCGTGAAACTACTGTCCTCGAACGGCGCTGGGAACGGGGCTGGCGGTCGCAATAATTCCACGCTGGAAACCTCAGCCGGCGACATCACGGTATATCTTGCGAACGATCTCCCGATCTCGATTCGGGCGGAAGTCGAAATCGCCAATGGGCACACGATTCGCAGCGATTTCTCCGATATTCATGTGTCTAGTGAAGGCGGGCCATGGGGACCGAAAACAGTGACCGCCGAGGGCCAACTCAACGGTGGCGGGCCGGTGCTGAAGGTCCGGACGAATTCCGGCAATGTCAACTTCCGCCGCGTCAGTCGCTAGCGGGGGAAGATTGAGTATGGGTCGTTGGCAGTTAGTCGTGCTCGTGTGGTGACGGGGCTCCGCCCCGTCCCGGCGGGGCAAAGCCCCGCCACCACACCATCCACGACCAACGACCCGCGACACGTGCTTTATTCGGGAGGGCTTATGATCCATCGCTTCCTGCTTTGCATGTTTCTTTTGACGCTGGTCGCCAGCGCGCAACCCGCGGAGCTGCCATACGACGGCCCGGGCGAAAGCCGGAGTTGGGGTTACGGGTCGGAAGAGGGCGGCGGCGGATCGTCGTATCTCGGAGTGGACATCGCCGACGTTTCTCCCGAGCGGCTGGGAGCATTGAAGCTCAAGGAAGAGCACGGAGCGGAAATCACCATGGTCGATCAGGACGCTCCTGCCGGAAAAGCTGGGTTGCACGAGCATGACGTCATCGTGAGCCTCAACGGCACCGCGGTCGAAAGTGCCGCCCAATTGCGCCGGATGATTAAGGAAACGCCGGCGGGCCGGGTGGTGGAGCTCGGCATCAGCCGCGACGGTCAGCCCATGACCATCAAAGTGCAACTTGCCGACCGGCACAAGTCGATGGCCTGGGACCCGAAAGCTAAGTTCGAGATGCCGCAGGTGCCGACGCTGCCCGACTTCGACATTCCCGTCTCCGTGGTCGTCGTCCACTCGGGGTTGCGCAGCGGCCTGATGGTGGAAAACATCACTCCGCAGCTGGGAGAATTTTTTGGCGTCAAGGGTGGCCAGGGCGTGCTGGTGCGCTCGGTGGAAAAAGGCAGTCGCGGGGAAAAGGCCGGATTCCACGCCGGGGATGTGGTCATCAAGGTCAACAACCAGCCCGTGCACGATACCTCTGACTTCACGCATGCTCTGCGATCGTCGTCGGGCGGCGCGGCGGCCGTAACCGTGATGCGCGAAAAGAGAGAGCAGAACCTGACTCTGACGATTCCCGAGAAGAAGGATTCCGGCAGCCTGCTGGAAGACAGTTTTGACGTTCCCGACTTCACGGCCGAAACCGAGCAGGCAATCAACCGGGCGGGAGGTGAAATCGCCCGCATCGGTCCGGCCACCATGGAGACAGTAAGGCAGGCGACGGAGCAAGCTCAGCGGGCGTTGTGCTCGAGAGATATCGACTTCAAAGACATCGATGACAGACTGCAGGATCTGCAGCGGAAGATGCAGGAACGACAGCAGGAAATACAGCAGAAGTTGCGCCATGAGTTATCCGGAGAATGGGCTGAGATCTGACCTTGCCAAGGTGGGACAGGTTGCCGGTTACGAAAGTCACCGGCGGCCTACCGGAGCGATGGCCAGATTCCGAGGCGGACTACACGCTGGTTACCTGTCGCGGTGCGGAGAACTCCGATAAGCTATTGCCGCGATGGCTTTCCGCGCCCTGTTGTTCTCAAAAAGCTCCGAGACGAATGCCGCCGTCACGACGGCCTGCGAGAGTGCGGGGATTCGCGTTGTAGTCTGTTCCGACATCTTTTCCGCCATCGAAAAAGGAACGAAGCAGAACTTTTCGTGCGTGATCGCGGACTGGGCTGACCAGCCAGAGGCGAGCTTCCTGTTGAAGCGTACTCGCGAGTCGGCCTCGAACGGCGACGCCGTGGCCATCGCCGTCGTCGATCACGAACCGCGGCCGGCGGAACTGCGCGACAACCGGCTCGATCTTCTGATCTATCGTCCAATTTCCGCCCCGGAAGCCGACGCGGTGCTGGCGAAAGCGTGTGAGCGGATGCAACCTTCGAACCCGGGGGACGCTGAGTCGTCAGACAAAAGCGACCCGAGCAACGAAGGCCCAAGCGCAGCCAGCCCCGATGTTCCGGAGCGCAGTCAGCGGGATCAGCCCGCCAATTTCCCGGAACGGAATGCGGCGGAGGGCATTCACACCGAAATTGAAAGAGCCGTTGAGAAAGTCCCAGCAGAACCTCGAAGGCGCGGCCATACGATAGGGTTCCGCGGCGCTTGTGCCGCGGTGCTGGTGCTTGCGGCAGGGTTTTGCCTGTGGAGATCGCGCGGACCCATCGAATCTTTGGCGCGGACGCCGGGGCGAAGGTTCCGGGTTATGCAGGAATCGGTGGCGGCGCTTTTCCATATGAACCAAACGGGCGCTCTCCCCGAAGGTCGCGCCAGAGATTACCCGCGGCAGGATGAGTATTTCAGCCGAGATGCCACCAGTTCCGATGAACGGACACCGGCGCTGGGAGTGGTCGCCACGGAGTCCACGCTGCCGGAAGTGCGCATCGCATTGCGAAAGGCTCCGGACTTGCCGCTGCCCGCTCCGGTCCTGGCGCGTCAAGACGCGGCGCCCATCCGCAGGGAACGAGTGGCGATTCCAGAAAGCATGAGAAACTCGGCGCCGATGGAACGGCCGGTGGTGGTTGCGGTGAATCCGGCGCTGATGCCGGTCTCCGTGGCGCAGCCGCAGCCTGCAATTCGGCAATCCAACGAACCGGTTTCGGTGAGCGAAGAGGCAGCCCGGGCCCTGCTGCTTCACACCGTGAATCCGGTATATCCGCCCGAAGCCTTGGCCCAGAAACTTCACGGACCGGTCGTGCTGCAGGCGGTGATTGGGCGCGATGGCACGGTCGAGGATCTGAAACTGGTTCGAGGATATTTTGTTTTGGGCCGGGCGGCGATTGCCGCCGTCAAGCAGTGGCGGTTCCAGCCCTACAGTCTCAACGGCCACGCCGCCGCCACTCAAACTGTAATCACCATCAATTTCAGCTATCCGCCGGGATAGCGCCAGTGTGGGGACGGGATTTCGCCCCGTCCGGGCGGGGCAGAGCCCCGCCACCACACAACCGTTCTACTTGTGGTCGTGTCCTTCCTGCCCTCCGGTGGGAGGGTTCACGCCGCTGGCCTTCTTCCAATAGTCCTGCACGGCTGGCGGTAGCTTGTCTACGCGGGTGAGGAAGGCCGTCAACTTCCAAATGTCGGACTCGGAGAGCGATTGGTCCCAGGCGGGCATGCCGGTATAACGGATTCCGGTACGAATCATGTAGAAGACGCGCCATTCCGGATCATCCAGCGGGTTAAGGATGAGGTTCGGAGGCGGGGGATAGAACGACTTCGCCAGCGCCGAGGGCTGGCGGTCGATACCGCCGTGGCAAAGCGCGCAATTCATGGTGTAGATCTTCAGACCCTCGATCAGGTTCTCATCCGTGGGGGGCACGGGATTGTTCACGCGGGGAGCATGGCGCTCCACCGAATTGTCGAGCGCGCTCATGGCGATGTGGATTTCCATCGCAGGCGGAGGGCTGTTGGCGCGGGTCGGCAAAAAGCCGAGCAGGGCAAGGCCAAGGCCGCCAATCAACAAAGCCAGAATGGTGATGACAATCCCCAGAATAAAGTTGCGCATTTCAGATCCTCGGAGAGCCCCGCCAGTTGCGAAAGTACCCCTTTTATATATAACAGGACTCATCTAAAACCGCGGAACTCAGTAAGCGTGCAGGCGGCGAGCCTCGCGCACCACGTCGGAAACTTTCGGAAGAAAGAATTCCTCCTGTGGCGGAGAAAACGGAACCGGCATGTCGGGCGACGTCAGCCGGACAATGGGACCATCGAGATCGTCGAACGCTTCTTCATTGATGATCGCGGAAATTTCTCCGGCCAGTCCGCCCGTGCGCGCGTGTTCGTGAAGAACGATGACTTTGTTGGTCTTCTTCACGGTGGCGGCAATCGCCTCGCGATCGAGCGGCGAGACTGTGCGCAGGTCGAGAATTTCGATCTCGATTCCCTCTTTGCTCAGGACCTCCGCGGCTTCGAGCGCCGTGTACAACATGGCGGCGTAGGTAATTACGCTGAGATGACGACCCTGGCGCGCCACCCGCGCCTTGCCGAGCGGAACTATGTAGTCGTTGTCTGGAATATTGTCTGGAATTTCTTCTTTGATTCTTCGGTAGAGATACTTGTGCTCGAAAAAGATTACGGGATTGGGGTCGCGGATCGCCGCCTTGATCAGTCCCTTGGCATCGTAGGCCGTCGCCGGGCAGACTACTTTCAATCCGGGCGCGTGCACGAACCACATCTCGGGGTTCTGCGAGTGGAAGGGCCCGCCATGCACGTTCCCGCCGCTGGGACCACGCAGCACCAGCGGGGCCGGCGCTCCCCAACGGTAGTGCGCCTTGGCGGCCATGTTGACGATCTGATTGAAGGCGCAGCCGATGAAGTCCATGAACTGGAATTCGGCCACGGGGCGTAGCCCAGTAAGAGCCGCACCGAAAGCGGCGCCCACGATGGCCGATTCTGCAATCGGCGTATCAATCACGCGCTCGGGGCCGAAGCGGTCAATGAAGCCGTCGGTGACTTTGAACGCGCCGCCGTAGATGCCGATGTCTTCCCCGATACAGAACACAGTCGGATCGCGCTCCATCTCTTCCCAGATTCCCTGGCGGATGGCTTCGAGA
>JBGPFV010000132.1:0-6896 GCA_041483535.1 Terriglobia bacterium
GTCGCCACGCGTTTGCGATCGCGCACGGTCATGCGCAAATCTTGCAGCAGAGATTCGTGCTCGGCATTCATTTCGACGTACCCGAGCACTGCAAAGTAGTCGCCCGCGCCAAGGCGCGCCAGATGCGCGCGCAGATAATTCTTGAGCGAACGGCCGGCTGCGGCCTCTACGACAGGTTGTGTGGTGACGGGGCTCTGCCCCGTCCCGGCGGGTCGGAGACCCGCCTCCACACGGGCAAAGAGGTCGGCGGCGTTCTTATCGTCGGTGAAGAGCTTGAAGCCCGCTTCTTCGACGATTGGTTTTTCGGCGGGAAGCGAGCCTGTGCTTTCGTACGCCGACGTCAGTTGCTTGGTTACGATCTTGCTGGCTTCGACGTCGGGCTGATTAAAGGCGTTGATGCCGAGGATCGATCCCGCCACGGCGGTTGCGATTTCCCAGCGAAAGAATTCCTGCCCGAGGTTGTAAATGTCGGACACGGCGATGCGCACCACAGGATTCCCGGCGTTTTCGAGTGCGGCGACCTTGGCATCCTGCGCGGCATCGGGCGCGGCCTCCAGGCGAACGTAAGCGAAGATGCGGTCATTTCCGTACACGTCAGGCGCGCCGATCTGTTCGCGATCGACGGGGATGATGCCCTTGCCCAGCTTGCCCGTGGATTCGGCGATTAACTGCTCCAGCCACGCGCCGAGATCGGAAATCCCAGGCGAGGTGATGAGCGTAATTTTGTCGCGGCCAAGTTTCGCGGCTGTACCCACGATCAGGCCGAGCATCACTCCCGGATTCTGTTCCACGGGCACCGACGGCTTGCAGGCGTCGACCATCTCTTTGGTGCGCTCGAGGAATTTGCCGGTGTCGAGGCCCATGGCCGCGGCGGGAACCATGCCGAAGTTCGAGAGCGCGGAATAGCGTCCACCGATGGACGGCAGTCCATAAAAGATGTGGCGGAAACGGTCGCGCTCGGCGACCAACTGCATCTTCGAGCCGGGATCGGTAATCGCGATAAAGCGGCTGCCCGCCTGGTCTTTATCTTTATCCGTGCCCACGGTCTGCTGCACGCGCTCGAAAAAGTACTGTTTATAGATGTTGGGTTCGAGCGTGCTGCCGGATTTGCTGGAAACGATGAAGAGCGTTTTTGCGAGGTCGACCTGTTTTTCGACGCTCCGGATTTGCGCTGGATCAGTCGAGTCGAGTATGTGCAGGCGCGGGAAGCCGGAGGTTTGCGGGAAGGTCAGCCCCAGCACCTCCGGACAAAGACTGGATCCGCCCATGCCGAGCAGCAGAATGTCGGAGAACCCGCCGCTTTTGACCTCATCCGCCAGCGCCTTCAGCTTGGCTGCGTTGGTAAGTTGTTCGTCAATGACGCCGAGCCATCCCAGCCACTTGGCTTCGTCTTCGTTGGTCCAGAGGGAGGCATCCTGCTGCCAGAGGCGTCTTACTTTTCCCGACGCGCGCCAGTCGTTAAGGTTTTTTTTTACCGCGGCATCAAGATCGGCCGGCAGCGATGCGCTCTGCTGATTGATCTGTGGCGTGGGCGTAGTCGATCGCTTCGTATTTTTTTCGACTGCGACCAGCAGGGCATCAAAGGCGTCGGCAAACAGCTTTACGCCATCGGCAGTCAGCTTGTCGGTGACGTCTTTCATGACGATGCCGACGCTGGCGAGATCGGCCATGGTTTTCCGCGCCCCATCCAGGTTTTCGGTCAGACTCTGCCGTGGCTTGCCGTGATCGCGGAAGGCATCGAGCGTTGCGGGTGGAACGGTGTTGACGGTGTCCGGCCCAATCAATTCTTCGATATAAATCACGTCGCGGTAATTTGGATTCTTCGTGCTCGTGCTCGCCCACAGCACGCGCTGCGTCTGTGCGCCTTTGGCGGCCAGCACCTTCCAGCGTGGAGAAGAAAAGATGCGCTGGTAGGCTTCGTAGGTGAGCTTGCCGTTCGCAATCGCAACTTTGCCGAGGATCGACTGCAACCTCGCTTTGCGGGCCGCGTCCGTTTCTTTCTTCAGTTGGTCGCCCACGAGTGAATCGACCAGCGAATCGATGCGGCTGATGAAGAAGCTCGCGACGCTCGCCACCTTGCTCACATCGCCGCCGCTCGCGGCGAATTCTTCCACGCCGTCGATGAAGGCGTTCGCGACCTGCTCATATACTGCCTGCGCGAACAGCAGTGTCACGTTGATGTTGATGCCTTCGCCGACCAGTTGCCGGATCGCGGGTATGCCCTCAGCGGTGCCCGGCACCTTGATCATCACGTTTTCGCGGGCCACACTCTTCCAAAGCCTGCGGGCTTCTTCGATGGTGCCGTTGGTATCGCGCGCCAGATACGGCGAGACTTCCAGGCTCACGTAGCCGTCGCGCTTTTTCGTGCTCCGATAAACGGGACGCAGCAGGTCGGCCGCGTCCTGAATATCGCGGATCGCCAGCAGTTCGTAGCGCCCCTTGGCGTCGAGATCGGCGCGGCCGGCGAGCGAGTCCAGAAAATCCTGATATTGGGTCGAGCCCGCAATCGCTTTCTCGAAGATTGCGGGGTTGGAAGTCATCCCGCGCAGGCCGTCTTCCGTGATCAGGCGCTGCAGTTCGCCGCCCTGCAGCAGGTCGCGGCGAATGTAGTCGAGCCAGATGGATTGGCCGAACGACTGAAGCTGGGTGAGAGGATTCGCGGCTCTTGCGGTCTCGAGCGTGTCGACTGGATTCATAACATCTCCTAAACTCTCTCGTAGAGACGCGGCTTGCCGCGTCTCCCTCGCTGCGGATGCCCTGCCGCGCCTAAAGAGACGGGGCAAGCCCCGTCTCTACACGAGCATTATTTACCGAGCAGTTCTCGCGCTGCCTGTAAGACGGCGTCTGCGGTGAAGCCGAACTTTTTCTGCAAATCCTTGAGCGGCGCGGACGCTCCAAAAGTCTTCATGCCGATGACGCGCCCTTTAGCTCCCGCATATTGCCTCCATCCGAAGGTCGAAGCCATCTCGACAGCGACCCGCGCCGTGACCTCGGGCGGAAGCACCTCGTCGCGATAACTCTGATCCTGATGTTCGAACAAATCCCACGAAGGCATGCTGACGACGCGAGCCCGAACGCCTTCCGCTTTTAGTCTTTCGTAAGCGTCGATGCAGAGGTACACCTCGCTGCCGGTGGCCATCAGGATGACCTGCGGCTTGCCACCTTCGGCATCGGCCAGGATGTAGGCGCCGCGAGCCAAGCCTGCGGCGGACCCGTATTTCGTGCGATCGAAGGTTGGCAGGGCTTGCCGCGTGAGGATCAGCGCCACTGGTTCCTTCTTTAGATGCATGATGACTTTCCACGCCTCAACCACCTCGGTGGCATCGGCGGGACGCAGCGTCACGAGTCCGGGAACCGCTCGCAGCGAGATCAGTTGCTCGATCGGCTGGTGGGTGGGGCCGTCTTCGCCGACGCCGATGGAATCGTGGGTGTAGATCCAGATTGCCGGCACTTCCATGACGGCCGAGAGGCGAATCGGCATCTTCATGTAGTCGCTGAAAATCAGGAACGTCGAGCCGTAGGCGCGGATTTTCGACAGCGTCATGCCATTTACAATCGCGCCCATGGCGTGCTCGCGAATGCCGAAGTGGAAGTTGCGCGCGTTGTACTGGCCCGCTTCGAAATCGCCGGCGCCATCGAAGGTGAGCCGCGTCTTCGTCGAGGGATAGAGGTCGGCCGAGCCGCCCATGAGCCAGGGATGGTTCTTCGCAATCGCGTTCAGAACTTTTCCCGACGAATCGCGGGTCGCCAGTCCCTTGGCGTCGGGCGCAAATGTGGGCAGGTCCTTGTCCCATCCGTCGGGGGACTGCTGCCGCTGCATGCGCTCAAATTGAATTGCCAAGTCAGCATGCTGCTTGCTGTACTCGTTGACCATCGCGTTCCACCGCCCGCTCAATTGCCGCCCGCGCTTACCCATGACGTCGCGGAAGTTTTCGCGCACTCCATCCGGGACCAGGAACTTCGCGTCTTCCGGCCAGCCATAGGCGCGCTTCGTCAGTTTGACTTCTTCTTCGCCGAGCGCTTCGCCGTGCGCTTCTCGTGTGTCCTGGCGGTGGGGCGAACCGAAGCCAATGTGGCTGTCGACGATGATTAGCTTCGGACGATCCTTCACGCCGAGCGCCTGAGTGTAGGCATCGGCCAGCGCCACCAGATCGTTGGCATCGTGCACATGCTGGACGTCCCAGCCATAGGCTGCGAACCGGGCAGCCACATTCTCGTCGTAAGCGAGATCGGTGTTACCCTCGATCGTGATCTGGTTGTTGTCGTAAATCCAGCACAGGTTCGAAAGCTTCAGATGTCCGGCGACCGACGCGGCTTCCGACGAAATTCCTTCCATCATGTCGCCGTCGCCGCAAATCGCCCAGACGTTGTAGTGGAACAGATCGAATCCCGGACGATTGAAATGCTCCGCCATCCAGCGCCCGGCGATGGCCATGCCCACGCTGTTGCCGACACCCTGGCCGAGCGGGCCGGTGGTTGTTTCGACGCCCGTGGTCAAGCCGTATTCAGGATGCCCCGGCGTTTTGCTACCAAGCTGCCGGAAATTCTTGATCTCGTCGAGCGACACGGCAGGCGTCGAAAGAACTTCGCCATCGGGACCCACATCGCGCACACCCGCCAGGTGCAGCAGGGAATAGAGCAGCATGGAGGCGTGTCCATTGGAGAGCACGAAGCGGTCGCGATTCGGCCAGAGCGGATTTTCCGGGTCATAGCGCAGAAACTGCTGCCACAGACAGTAGGCGACCGGAGCCAACCCCATCGGCGCCCCCGGATGTCCCGAGTTCGCCTTCTGCACCGCGTCCATCGAAAGCGTGCGAATCGTGTTGATACACAACTGATCGAGCTCGGTCCCGGTGGCGACCGACTGGTCACTGACAGCCATTAATTCTCTCCTTGCAAATCGGCTTGCATTGCCCTCTTGAAAAACCGGTTTAAGAACTTTAGATGTAATTCGCGCCAAATTGATACAAACGCGCCGGCCGCCCCAAGTTTACATCGTGATCGGGAAACCGGACGAGGCACGGGAGGACGAAGCTCCAATTTTACACTGGGAAGAATTTGGCTAGGGTGTCCAATTCCCTGTAGAGACGCGGCTGGCCGCGTCTCCCTCGCCGAGTCCAAAGAGACGGGGCAAGCCCCGTCTCTACAGCTAGAGAATTTCAGGTGAGGAAGAGTTTGTCTTGGCTGATCCGGTGTTGCAGGGTCGACGCCAGTTGGTCCACGTCCACGGCGGAAAGGTGCATCACTTCAGGGTCAAGCATGGGGATGCGGTTGGTTCCGACGGCATCCCGCCGTACCTGGATCAACAAAGCCTGCAACGCCTGGGCATCGTATTTTTGCGGAGTCATGCGGATCAAGTCCTGCAGCGCCGCTCCGACCGACATGCGTTCGCGGTAGGGACGCTCGCTGGTCATGGCGTCAAAGGTTTCGGCCAGGGCCACGATGCGCACCGCTTGCGGTATCTCGTCCCCATGCAAGCCGTCCGGGTATCCCGACCCATCGGCGCGCTCATGGTGCCAGCGCACGATTTCTGGAATCTGCGGCCAGGGAAACTGCACCTGGCTGACGATCTGATGGCCGACCACCGTGTGGTCCCGCATCTCGCGGGATTCTTCCGGGTCGAGTTGCGCAGCTTTTCCCAACAGCCGCTTATCGACGGCAACCATGCCAATGTCGTGCAGATAGGCCGCCGACCGCAAGGACGCAACCTCGTTCGGGCCCATCCCCAGCGCTTCGCCGATCGCCTGCGAGTAGCGGCCCACCCGCAGCGAGTGGCCGTGAATGTTGACGTGTTTGACGTCGATGGCGGTGGCGAAAGCCTCGAGCGCGTTGTCGTAGAACCCGTGCAGCGAGGCCAGCAGCCGCAGGTTCTCGGAAACCCGTTGGGCCAGCGTCTGCCCGAGAGTGTGGTTTTGAATGGCCAGCGCCACGTAGTGACTTAGCATTTCAAACGCGTCGAGCGCGTCTTCTTCGTACACCGCTTCGCCGGGCCGGCGTCCCAGGGCGATTACTCCGGCGAGCTTTCCCCGGACTTTCAGCGGGCAAATGCACTTGAACAGTTCGGGCGCGACATTGCCGTTCGAACTCAGAAAAACGTCATACGTGGAACTGTTGAGCAGCACCGGGCCGGCGGCCGCAGTCAGGGTGTGCACGTGGCGGGGAAGCAGGGGAATCAACGACGGTTCGGGCAGCAGCGCGAATCCTTGCGCATCGACCGAAGTCAGCAACGAAGGCCGCTCGCCGAACGAAAACAGCACGGCCTCATGCGCGCCGGCCGCTTCCATTACAGCGCTCAGCATGGCGTGCGCGGTTTGGCGGAAGTCGCGGTCCGCCGTAAGTTCGGGCCCCAAATCCGCCAGCGCTTCGACTGTTCTTAACAGCTTCTTGAGATTGGTTCCCTGCAATCCTCTTGCGGAGGCGCCTGCGAGAAACCAGAGCGGTACCAGCGTAGCATCGCCCCGCAGCTTGATTGTTAGTTAGTTTGGTGCAGCGGAGAATCGGGTCATCGGGCGATCGAAGATCAAGAGCCTTTGACTTTAGATCACCCGATCACCCGATGGCCCGATTCTCCGCTGTCTACACGCCGACCGGGAAGGGCTTGGTGTGCGTTTCCGAACCCACCGACAGTCCGGCGAACCGTCCTTGCAGCAGCGACATCATCCCCGTGACCCAGTAACCGACCACGAACAACACCAGGAAGGGAACGGTAAAGTAATTTTCGTTGTCGATGGCGTAGAAGATCGCCAGCGCGAAATAAGTCCCGATCAGCAGTTCAATCCAGGGGACCCATCCCAGACGCTTGCGGTATTTCTTCGCTCCGACCTTGTCCTTTTTCGATTCGACGCGGTACTTGGGAGTGCGGGCAAAGGCAGTCTGTTTGCCCACCAGTGCTTCCA
>JBGPFV010000133.1:0-6884 GCA_041483535.1 Terriglobia bacterium
ATTTTCGCCGGGCGCCGTCAGCGGCACCACCTTCAAATATTCGCCCGCGATCACCGGACCATCCACCAGCATGGTCAGCGAAACCGGCGCAAAATGAATGTCGCCGCCCGCCTGACTGGAAACATGCAACGACGTCCCAAATTTCCAACCCGCGGGCAGGCGCAAGCTCGCGCTATAAGTAAGTTCATCGGAACCGTATCCGGCGGGATAGAGCAACAGCGTGTTCCAGTTGACGATATACAGCTTTTCCGTCGCCGCCATCCCCGCGCTGTATCCAGGTTCATGCGACGCGGGTGAAGCGTAGTCGAGATCGGCGGTGACTTCGCTTTCGCCCGCCGGAACTTCCACGTGAAAAGTGAAACCGTCGACCAGATCGCGCCGCCAGGGCAGCGCCTTTCCGCTCGCCGTAAACTTCAGACCCGTCAAGTCCGTGATCGGACCCGTCGGCCCGTGCTCGCCCGGAATCCATTTGGGATAGTAGAGCGTGAGCGTCCCGGGCTTAGCCGGAATGCGCAATTGCGCGTGGAAGATTTTGCGCGGCGCTTCCGAAGCGTCCACTGAGAGCGTGACCGTCGGAGCATTGGCCCCAAAAACTGAAAACGATGGCAATAGACAAATTGCAACACACAAAAAGTTCCTCACCCCAGACCTTGAGCCCATTCCCCCTCCGGATTGTCGAATTGCCAGCAACCAAGCAACCAGCAGTCATGCAACAAGTAGTCATGCAAATCGAACCGTAGGTTAATATATCAGCCCGCAGCCTATTCATTCGCGGGGCCGGTTCGCCGCCGGCAGTCCACTCCGAGACTGCTCCCGCTCGCTTCCACCGCCTGCTATCATTTCCGACGTGCCCGCGCGCGGAAAATTTATCACCTTCGAAGGTCTCGATGGCAGCGGCAAGAGCACCCAGGTCGAGAAACTGGCGCGCTCCCTGCGCGCTCACGGCCTCTCCGTCACCATTACTCGCGAACCGGGCGGCACCACTGCTGGCGAAAAGATTCGCGAAGTGCTGCTGCACTCCGCCACCTCGGGACTCTCTCCGCTCACGGAAATGGCGCTCATGTTCGCTTCCCGCGCCCAGCACATTCACGAGGTGATTCTCCCTGCGCTCGCCGAAGGACGCGTCGTGCTCTGCGATCGCTTCACCGATTCGACCGAGGCTTATCAAGGTGGAGGCCGCAAGTTGGGCACAAAGGCCGTGCTGCAGATGCACGAAATCCTCTGCGGCAATTTGCAACCCGACCTGACCGTCTTACTAGACAATGAGGTGGCATTCAGCGTCGAGCGCGCCCGGCGTCGCAATCGAAGACACAAAGGCGCCCGGTCGGAAAAAGGCTCGGCAAGAGACGAGAACCGCTTTGAGCAGGAAAGCCGGGCTTTTTTCGGACGTGTCCGTCATGCCTACCTGGCCATCGCAGCCCGCGAACCTCACCGAGTGCACGTCATCAACGCCCGCGGCACACCCAACGAAACGCATACGGTTATCATGGAGTTGGTGCGGAAGAAGTTGAAAGTCTGATTTCCCGTAGAGACGCGGCTTGCCGCGTCTCCCGCTGCGGATAACGCGCACAAAGGAGACGGGGCAAGCCCCGTCTCTACACGAAGAGAATTGTTCTATGCCCTTTTCCGATTTCGCCGGCAACCCGGAAACCATCCATCGCCTGCGCGAGATGCTGGCGCGCAAACGCTTTCCGCACGCCGTCATTCTTTCCGGCGCGCACGGATCGGGCAAGTACACGCTCGCCCTTATGCTCGCCCGCGCCATGAACTGTCTGGAGCCGCCGTCAACTGACGCGGACGGCTTGCCCGATTTCTGCGGACGCTGTTCGAACTGCACTCGCATCGCGCAAGCCGAAGACCTCGACGCCCGCTTCGCCGAAGCCGTCGAGGCTCGCGAAAATCTGCGCGACACGGACAAGAAAGAGACCCGGCTCTTCGTCCAGACCCACCCCGACGTGCTCATCATCCCGCCCGATCCACCGCAACTGATGATCAAGGTCGATCAGGTCCGCCACGTGATTGAGACCATTTACTATCGTCCCGCGGAAGCCCGCGAGCGCGTTTACATCTTTACCACTTCGGCCTTCATGAAAGAGGCCGCCAACTCGCTGCTGAAAGTTCTGGAAGAGCCGCCCGAGTTCGCCAGCATTTTTCTGCTCACCGAAAACGCGGGAGAATTGCTGCCCACGATTCGCTCCCGCTCCATGACCGTCACGCTGGGCGCGCTCCGTTTCGCGGAGATCGAGAGCCGTCTCGCCCAGTTTCGTCCCCAGTGGAATGCCCGGCAGCGCGCGCTGGTCGCCCGCCTCAGCGAAGGCGCCGTCGGACGCGCTTTGTCTTTCGATATCGAAAGCTACATTGCCGCTCGCAGCCACGCCCTCATCATGTTGCGATCCGCGCTCGGCGCAGGCGACCATACCGAACTGTTCAAGACCACCGAGAGCTTCCGCTCGGGCGCCGAAGGCCGCGAGAAAATCGACGCGCTTCTCCGCACCCTCTACGCGCTGCTCGAAGACCTGATGTTCCTGCAATCCGGCGCGGCGCAACTGGTCCGCAACACCGACATTCTGGGCGAACTCAAGAAGATGTCCGAAGCCGCCGACTTCCGCTGGTTGCAGCGTGCCGCGGAAGGTCTCGGCGAAGTCGAGCGCGGCCTGCGCCGCAACCTGCTCCGTTCGCTGTCGCTCGATGCCTTCGCGACCGCGCTGGAACGCGTTTCATAAACTGGGCGGCTCCGCTGTAGAGACGCGGCTTGCCGCGTCTCCCGCCGCATGCAAACGAGACGGGGCAAGCCCCGTCTCTACCGGCGGAATGTTCCCGATGGGCGGTTACCCAAGACACGGCACAAATCATTGTCATCCCCGGCTCGCTGTGATACCGTAACCCTCAGTTCACACCTCTGGACCCACTATCACAGGCTTGAGTGTTGTGGCATATTCTGCCCGCCCGGCGCGCAGGTGGTGCAACTTGAAAGATGCACTCGAACCCATAGCAGCTGAACAATCCGCGGATCAGGAGAGCTTCGCGAATCGCAAGCTGATCCGCCCGACCCTCAATCGCACTGGCACTGATCACGCGCACAATAACCACGGCCATAACCACGCGCCCGCCGAGCGCAGGGACAGAGATCACGATCATGATCGTTCCCCCGCGCCGGCCAAGAAGACCGCGCCCAGCGAACAGACCAACGCCGAAAATTTCTATTATCAGAAGCAGATGCAGACCAAGACTCCCATGGTCGTCGTGTTGCGCGACGGCGAGGAAGTCCACGGCATCATCGAGTGGTACGACAAGCACTGCATCAAGCTGAACCGCACCGGCGCCGCCAACCTCATGATCTACAAGCCCGCCATCAAGTACATGTTCAAGGAAGGCGAGAACGGGAAGAAGTAGCCTGCAGCTGTCGTCCAATCTGCCGCGCCCGGCATTCTTTCACCGCTGAAATTGCTTGCTGAGCGCTAAAGCTTGCTGTTGGTACGACGACCCTATGTCTGCGCCGTAGATCTTGTCCGGGCGAGCGAGAAGGTGCATATAAGTCAAGCGACCCACAACTTGACCGTGCTCCACCATGAAAGGCACCTCATGCGCCCTTACTTCCAGCACCGCCCGCGTTCCCTCAATGTTGCTAGTCCCATAGCCAAAACCAGGATCGAAAAATCCGGCGTAATGGATACGGAACTCACCAATTGACGCGTCAAAGGGAACCATCTCCGCAGCAAAATCCGGCGGAACTCGGACCCTCTCCCGGGAAGCTAGAATGTAGAAGTCGCCCGGGTCCAAAATCAAACTCTTGCTGGGGGGCTGGCGCCTGATTTCCCAGAAATCTTCCGGCGAATAATGGTTAATTTTCGCAAGGTCAACGGCGGGAGTGTTTCGCCTAGCTTTGTACGCAATGATTTCCGTAGGGTCACCTGAGGCCTGCAAATTGAGCGTGAACTTTAAACCGCGATCGATCTTTGCTCTACTGGGATTTTCCTCGCCAGCAAAGACCAGCTTTCCCTCATCGTCTAGCATCGAAAGCACGCTATCGCTCGATGGCGGATTTCCGCGAACGAAGCGTAACTGGTTTAACTTCATTCCTGCCCTGACGTCGACAGTAAAGGTGCCGGGGACGATTTCTGCATACAGCTTTCCCTTGTAACCAGCTGGAACCCGATCGAACTCGACCCCGTAGTCGACGATCAAACGAGTGAAGATGTCCAATCTTCCCGTGGTGCTCTTGGGATTCGCTTTGGCGGCTATGTCCGCTGGCAAGCTCAGCTCCTCGACTAGCGGCACGATATAAACGCATCCCTTCTCGAAAAGCGTCGGCCTAGTCAGGTCGACTCTCGCCATCCTTAACTGCTTTGCTCTTTCCTCGACGGTGCTCTCACCCGGCAAGAAACTGGCCTGGATTCGATATCCCATATCTCCAAGCCGAAGATCGAGACTGGCGGGCTGAATTTGGTCCTCGCTCACAGGTGGGCGTGCAAGGACGCGGCCGTGAGCGACTAACTCTCTAATGGATTGGGAGGGTAGCACTCCAGTTGTGCGTGGCTGCAATTCTTCGGCTTTCCAGTCCGGAAAGAGCCCCATCTTTACGTTGCTCAGGTCCGAATTAGGCATGAACTAAAACTCCCGATCTCCTGCTGCAGTCTCCCCGGATGGGTGGGGGGGGCAATCGCAAACTACAAATCACCGACTGTAAATTCGCTCCGGCTGGTGCTGCCATATTACGAGAATGATCCCCCGGTTGACAATCCGCCCTATCTCCCTTAGCATCAATAACTTGAGACATACCAATCCTGGGGGAGACAGGGGACACCCGTGATTAAGCTCGACATCATCAACGAAGTGGTCAACCGCACCGGGATCACCAAGACCAAGGCGGAGCTCGCGGTCGAAACCGTCTTCGAGAGCATGAAGAAGGCGCTCTCCAACGGCGACCGCATTGAATTGCGCGGTTTCGGCGTGTTCAACGTGCGTCCACGCAAGACCGGCATCGGACGAAATCCGCGCACCGGCGCCGAAGTTTCCATCCCGCCAGGCAAAGCCGTCCGCTTCAAGCCCGGCAAGGAACTGCAATCAATTGACTAGCTGCTCTCGCGATTGCAGGGGGCAGAAAGTCGGATTGCAGAAGTTAAACACACCTCTGCAATCTGACCTCTAACCTCTGACCTCACTATGTCCGAACCCACATCCCCTTTTCCGACCGCCCTAGAATGGGACGAACAGCCCCAGCCTGGTGTCTGGGCCATCCCACCGCCACGCCAGCGCTGGTGGCTCTACGGACTGTTCCTGCTCCTGACCCTGTTCAGCACGACGGTCGTCGGGGCGCGCATGCAGTTCCATTACCTGCACAACCAACCGGTGTTTTCTCTGGACGACGACTTCTTGTCGCCATTTGTGACCTGGATTGCACATCCCTCCGAGTTGCTTCCCGGCCTTCCCTTCTCGCTCACGCTGATGTTCATTCTGTTCGCGCACGAGATGGGACACTACCTCTACGCAAGGCATTACCGCGTGTATGCGACGCCGCCGTTCTTCATTCCATTCCCAAGCTTGATCGGCACGATGGGAGCGTTCATCCGCATTAAGGGACCGATCCCCTCACGCGCCGCGCTTTTCGACATCGGAATTGCCGGCCCTATCGCGGGATTCATTCCCGCCTGTGTCGCTTTGCTATACGGGCTCTCGCTCTCGCATCCCATTGCGGGTTCCGCACCGCCAGAAATTCAACTGGGATTTCCGCTGGCCTTCCATCTGGCCGCACGACTGCTGCACCTCGGCATACCGCTCACCCGGCTCTCGCTCCATCCGATCGCCGCCGCCGCGTGGGTAGGAATGTTTGCCACCGCGCTCAACTTGCTGCCCGGCGGCCAGCTCGACGGCGGCCACGTCGTGTTTTCCATCTCGCCTCGCCTGCATCGCTGGATTTCGCTGCTCACCGTCTTCGCCCTCGTGCCCTTCGGAAAATATCTTTGGACGGGCTGGTTCCTCTGGGCCGTGCTGCTGGCGTTGACGGGACGTCATCCGCGGGTCCCACACTATCCCGCTGTCTACGGCCGGCGTCGCGCCCTCGCACTCTGCGCCGTACTGATGCTGGTGTTAAGCTTCACCCCCGCGCCCTTCACCCACAGCTCGGGACGAGAAGTCTGGCCGGAAATCCGCGACGGCGCCCACGGAACTTTGCACGATCTCCGCGATGGCGTTCGTCACCTGCTGCATCGCAAATAGTTCCCCGTAGATACGCGGCTTGCCGCGTCTCTCGCGGCGGAGACGGGGCAAGCCCCGTCTCTACGAACAGAAGAACTATCGGCATGGCTGAAGCCGCGCCTTGACAAAAATCCTTCATAGCCAGGGACTTTGAGTCAAGAGCTAACAGCTAATAGCGAACGGCTGCTCTCCTACATCAGCCACACCGCATCCACATCCACAATCACCTGCGTGCGTGGAATCTTTCGCGCCGCGGCTTCCGCCAGCATGGCCCGCAAAAGCGCATTCATCTTCTCGCGGCTGGGAGACTTCAGAATGAAGTGATAGCGGTAATCGCGCTTCAGCCGCGTGATCGGAGCCGCCGCCGGTCCCAGCACGCGAATGCCCTCATGCCGCGTCTTCTCAAACCAGCGCCCGAGTTCTCCCGACCACGTCAGCGCGTCATCCAAGTTCTCGCTGCGGATCAGCACATTCGCAATCGCACTGTAGGGCGGATAGTGCATCCAGGCGCGAAACTGCAGTTCCTTCTCGTAGAACCCGGCAAAGTCATGCCGCGCCGCAAACTGCACCGCGTAGTGATCCTGAAAATAAGTTTGCAGCACGACCTTTCCTGGTGCCTGTCCACGTCCCGCGCGCCCCGCCACTTGGGTCAGCAGCTGAAACGTTCTCTCCGCCGCGCGAAAATCCGG
>JBGPFV010000134.1:0-6865 GCA_041483535.1 Terriglobia bacterium
ACCTTGTAGCAGGTCTCCATGTCGGAGAGATTGATGTTGGTCAGGCCATTGGAGAGCAGGGTGAGAAACTGATTGCCGACCGAATGCCAGAAATACAGCACGCGATGCGGCCCTCCGCCCAGAAAGCGTGAACCATAAACTACGTCGGCCTTATCCTGAATCAAGGGCTCGATCATCTGCGGATACTCGGCCGGGTCGTATTCCAGATCGGCGTCCTGAATAATGACGAAGTCGCCCGTGGCTTCCTGAATGCCGCGCCGGAGCGCCGCACCTTTGCCCATGTTGTACGGCTGCAGCACGGCGCGGATTTGCGGATACTCCGATTGCAGCTCCGCCAGAATCTCGCGCGAGCCATCCCGCGAGCCGTCGTCCACCGTGATCAGTTCGATCTCCAGCGGAACCGAGAGAACCTTCTTGACCACCTCCCGAAGCGTGGCGCGTTCGTTATACACCGGCATCACGACGGAAAGTTTCATGGCGCGCCGGTTGACGGCGACCCTCCTCCTGAATCCATCACGATTGTAAACCGCGTCTTTTCGGGTGAGTAGTACAAGCCTGGCTAACCCGTAAACGCGCTTCGAAGTCAGTAAACAGAGACCTGGGACAAATGTCACAGACAAGCTCCGCCGTTTTCAGCATACTGTCTGAGGCAGCGCCGCGGCAGTTCGGCGCGGGTCGCCGGAAATTCCCCAGGAGGTCGACGTCGAGATGCGCTCCTACTTCTTCTTTTGCGTGTCAGTACTACTCTTCTGCGTCAGCGCCTTTTCCCAGTCCACTTCCCCGTCCACCCCCAAAATTTCCAAGGAGGGCCAGCAGTGCCTGGAGTGTCACAGCAGCAGCACCCCCGGCGCGGTCGAGCAGTGGCGCGGAAGCGCCCATGCCAAGGCGAACGTGGATTGTTATTCCTGCCACCAGGCCAACCCGGGTGACCCCGCCACCTTCGACCACTACGGCCTGAAGATCGCCGTGATCGTGACTCCTTACTACTGTGCCCGCTGCCACAAGTCCGAGGTCGACCAGTTCGAAAAGAGCCGCCACGCCGACGCCGCCCACTTCATCGGCTCCCTCGACAACATGTTGGGGGAAATCGTCGAAGGTGGGCCGGCCGCGATGAATGGCTGCCGCCAGTGCCACGGCAGTGAAGTGAAATATCTAGGCGACGGCAAGTTCGACTTCTCTACCTGGCCCAACAGCGGCATCGGACGCATCAATCCCGACGGCAGCAAGGGAAGCTGTGCCGCTTGTCACGGACGGCATTCCTTCAGCTCCGCCGTGGCCCGCCAGCCCGAAAACTGCGGCAAGTGTCATCTGGGTCCTGACCATCCCCAGGCCGAGATCTACGCCGAGTCCAAGCACGGCATCCAGTTCCGCGCCAATATCGCCAAAATGAATCTCGATTCCAAGTCCTGGGTCGTCGGCAAAGACTACTCCGCCGCCCCCACCTGCGCCACCTGCCACATGAGCGCCACCTCCAATCAGAAAGTCACTCACGACGCCGGCGCCCGCATCAGCTACACCCTGCGGCCGGTAGTGAGTTTCAAACTGGAGAACTGGGAGAAACGGCGCGCCTCCATGCAGGATGTGTGCTCCAACTGTCACGCCACGGGATGGATTGAGAACTTCTACAAGCAGTACGATGGTACGGTCGAGCTCTATAACGAGAAGTTCGCCAAGCCGGCCAAGGCCATCATGGACAAGCTCTACGCCAACGGCAAACTCACCAAAACTCCCTTCGACGAAAAAATCGAATGGACCTACTACGAACTGTGGCATCACCAGGGCCGGCGCGCTCGCATGGGCACCGCCATGATGGGCCCCGACTACACCCAGTGGCACGGCTTCTACGAGGTGTCGAAGACCTTCTACACCGAGTTCATCCCCGAAGCGGAAAAACTCATGCCGGGCGTGACCGCCGACGTGATGAAGAGCGACGACCACAAATGGACCGAGGGTCTGACGCCCGAACAGATGCGGCAGCAGATCGAGTTCTACAAGAAACGCTATAACCAGTAAGGGTGGGGCGCGGTCATGAGGTAAACGATTGCCGCACCATCAGTAAACAGTAAGCAGCGAGAAGGGACCCATTCCAGCTACTGCAGCTTCGCGTACTCCGCCTTGGCTTCTTTCAGGATAGGGATGTCGGGGTCGGCGTCTTTCCAGAGGGTGAGGAAATCCTGATAGGCCGCCTTGGCTTTGGCGGTGTCGCCCTGCAGGGCGTAAGCGCGCGCCAGTCCGAGGCGAGCCAGCGCGCCCCAGGGAAAGTTCACCACCAGTCCTCGGTGGTCAATGAACTTCTGAAATTCCGCTGCCGCCCGGTTGCCGTCGTGGAGCATGAGATAGGCTTCTCCACGCAAATAGACTGGGCAAAGTTTTGTGTTGATGTACGCGGGTGAGCCAAGTTCGATCGGGCTTACCATCTTCAATAGTTCGATTGCCCGGTTCGGGTCTTTGCGCTCCAGCGCTACGGCTGCCCGGATCGTGGGCAGCCAATTGATCTGGACTGTCGTGTCCAGCGGCAAGGTCTTGTCGAGTCCGGCCGCCAGCTTCTCCGCCCCTGCCGTATCGCCTGCCCGTGCCAGGGCCAGCGCCGCCACTGCCCGCATATCGCGGTTCGGGGCCAGCTTCACGGCCGCCGTGGCATCGGCCCGCGCCTGCTCCCGGTTGCCCGATTCCACCTCGCGCAGCGCTGCTGCTGCCTGATAGCCTGCGGCCCCCTCTTTGGCGTCGTTGTGCTCGGCCGAGTTCATCGCCCGCAGTGTCAACTCGCGCGCATTCTTCAGCTTGCCGTGCCAACCTTCGGTGTCCGCCTGCAAGGCCAGCAGGCTGATTTCGTCACCCGTCCCCATGGCGGCTGAGACCGACTGCGCCATCTGCGCTGCATTGCCCATCAGAAAAGCCAATATGTAGCGTCTCGAAGGCAGGGACTCGCCCCACAGCTTGCGCTCCTCCGCCTGCTTGAACACCGCCTCCGCCTCATCCAGCCGGTTGAGGCTCACGTAGGTGTCCCCGAGGTTGAGATAGTTGACCCCATTATTTGGCTCCAGGCGCAGCGCCTCTTGCTCATTCTCCAATTCCTTTTCAAGGTTTCCAAGGCTATCGGAAATAGCTGCAAGATCCCGGTAAGGCAAGTCGTCTCTTGGGTAGGTCTGCTGCCAGAGTTCGTATACCTGCGCCGCTTTCTCCAGCTCTCCCGTCACGATGGCGTAGTAGCTTGCCTCGATATGGAATCGCTCTCGTTCGCTCACCTTCGCCCGCAGCTCGTACGCCTTGCGTGCATTTTCGATCGACCGACCTTCTTCGGAGAGGTTGCCGTAGGCGAGCGCCATCCGGGTGTAGGCCATGGCAAAATTCGGGTCGAGTTCCACCGCCCGCTTGTAGAAAGGCAGAGGGGCTCTGTTTCCTTTTTCAAGGTTCGTCTTCAGTCCCAGACTGTAGGCTTTCAGCGCCTCCAGCGATGGCGTGGTCGCTTCCTCCACCGGCGTGGCGTATTTCTGCACCGAGCTGAGCGACTCGCCCAGCTTGCTGCGCAAACTGACTGCCGCGTTGTCCAGAGCCTTGAGCACCGCTTCCTTGCCCGCCGCCTGCTCCTGCGCCTCCGCCAGCACGTCCCCAGTGTTGCAGTTCACTGCCTTCAGGCCAATCACGTACTGGCTGCCTAGCCCCACAATCGAGCCGGTCAGCATCGCCTTGCTGCCCGTGCGCTGGCACACTTCGCGAGTGACGTTCGCCGCTAGACGGTCATTGGGGGAACGTCCCATCAACTTCAAGGTGTCGATCACCTTGCGCTCGGAAATCAGAGCGAGAAAAGGCGATTGCTCAAGCTGTACCGAGAGTCCTTGCTTCAGCGTGTCATCGAATACGCTGTCGCTGGTCTTATTGTCGAAATCGGAAAGAACAATTGTGTCCTTGTCGGTCAGACGCTTGTTTTGCCGATGCGAACGATAGTAGAGGCCGCCCGCTACGAGCAAGGCGACGAGCAGGACGGGAACGGCAATTTTCCAGAGCCTCGCAACCCGAGCCGCAGGAACTTCTGGCACGGTCACCGCGCCCGAGCTTGCTGCCGCACTGTGCCCGCTCTCGGAGTCCCGCTTCTGCCGTTGCAAGTCGGCTCGCATCTCCGCCGCGCTCTGGTAGCGCAGGTTGCGGTCTTTCTCCAGAGCCTTGTTGATGATCTCTTCCAGCTTGGGCGGCACGTCGGGATTCAGCCGCACGGCAGCTACCGGAGCGCGGTTCAGGATCGCCTCGAAGATCGTCGCTGTACTGTCTCCACGGAATGGCAACTGCCCGGTGGCCATCTCATAGAGGACAGCTCCAAACGAGAACAAATCCGTTCGTGCATCTAATTCCTTAGCCCGTACCTGTTCCGGCGACATATACGTCACCGTTCCCAGTGTCGTGCCCTTGGTGGTCAAGTCCGTGCTGACCAAGGCCGTTGGCGCGGAGGCGTCACCTGTTTCGGTCTTTGAACTCGCGTTGATCTTGGCCAGCCCGAAATCCAGAATCTTGGCGTGCCCGCGTTCAGTGACGAAAATATTGGCAGGCTTGATGTCGCGATGAGCGATCCCCTTGGAGTGGGCGGCGTCGAGTGCGTCCGCGATCTCGATTCCGAACGACAACAGGGTTTCCATTTCCAGCGGACGACCGGCAATGCGCTGCTTCAACGTCAACCCGTCCAGAAACTCCATGACGAGGAAGGACTGCTCACCGTATTTGCCGATCTCGTGGATGGTGCAGATGTTGGGATGGTTGAGAGCGGACGCCGCACGGGCCTCCCGGTGGAAGCGCTCTAGTGCCCGCGAGTCTCGCGACAGTTCATCGGGAAGGAACTTCAGGGCAACGAAGCGGCCAAGCTCAGTGTCCTCGGCCTTGTAGACGACGCCCATGCCGCCACCGCCCAGCTTCTCGACGATGCGGTAGTGGCCCAGTTCAAGGCCCACGCGCAAGTCTTGGCCGAACACTCGACTGGACATTGGGAAGAAGCTCCCTCGTTCTCACTGCAACCGATCATTCTAGGCCGTCGGCACAACGGAATCGACAACAAATCGTATCCACGCCGCGTTGTAGATATTCCAACCTGATCGCGTCACTGTACTCAACGACGGTCAGGGCTATACTCACTTGTCGCGCGGGAATCTGGATCGCGCATCCCGCCGGCATGAAACGTCGGAACGATGGACGAATGAGGACTTTCCGCAATCTCAAGTTCCTGGCGGCCGCGCTGGTCTTCGTGGTTGGCGCCGGCACGGCGGGCTTTCACTATATCGAGGGCTGGACGTGGTTCGATGGTTTCTACATGGTGATCACCACCCTGACCACCATCGGAGATCAAACCCATCCCCTGTCACACGCCGGGCGCGTGTTCAACATCATCATCATCATCGGCGGAGTCTCGCTGGTGTTTCTCGCCATCGGGTCTCTCACCCAGGCTTTGTTAGAATTCGAGCTGCAGAACTTCTTTGGAAGGCGCCGCATGGAGCGCGACATAGGCCGTCTTACCGGTCACTACATCATCTGCGGCGCCGGACGCGTCGGCCGCAGTGCCGCCCGCGAACTGGCGCGCCGTCCCGCTCAGTTCGTCATCATCGACACCAACGAAGCTAAAGTCCAGAAATTTGCCCATGAGAACTGGCTCACGCTTGTCGGGGATGCCACTCAGGAGCAAATTCTGCGCGACGCCCAGATCGAACGCGCCGGCGGCCTGGTCGCCGCCACCACCACCGACGCCACCAATCTTTATATCGTGCTCACCGCCCGCAGTCTGAATCCAAACCTGCGCATCATTGCGCGCGCCAGCGAAGATGGCGCGGAGAAGCACCTGCGCAGCGCGGGCGCCGATTCCGTCGTCTCTCCTTATGTTTTTGCCGGACAGCGTATCGCCCACTCGTTCCTCAGTCCGCACGTGGTCAGTTTCCTCGACACCGCCACCACGCATCTCGGCATGGATCTCGAGATCGGCGAAGTAGCCATCACCCCGCGCTCTGCCTTTGCCGGTACCACCATCGAGAACTCGCGCATCCGGCAGGACCGCGGCGTCATCATTCTCGCCATCAAGCGCGCGGCGGGCATGCACTTCAACCCCGCCCCCGACGATCGCATCGAAGCCGGCGATTTTCTGATTGCCATGGGCGAGCCGCAACAACTTCGCGAACTCGAACTGACGGCCGGGGCCGAACCCTCGGGCTCGCGAACCTCCGGGTCGCCAGTATGAAAATCGTGAGCGCCGCGGAAATGCGCGAGATCGATCGTGCCACCTCCGAGCGCTTCGGAGTACCGTCCCTCACCTTGATGGAGAACGCCGGCGCGGCCGTCGCCCGTTTCGTCGTCTCCGGTTACCCGCATGCCGAGCGCGTCGGCGTGGTCTGCGGCAAAGGCAACAACGGCGGCGATGGATTCGTCGCGGCCCGCAAGCTCGTCGAAGCGGGCCGGGCTGTCCGCCTTCTGCTGTTGTCGGATCCCGAAGAGCTGCGCGGGGATGCGGCGGCCATGTTTCAGAACCTGCTGAAGTCGCTCCATCCCGTGAAGGTTGCGCCCCTGATCGTGCGTGAGGCGAGTGGGCTCGATTCGCCCGATGCCGCCGAGATCTTCTCCGCCGATGTAATCCTCGATGCCATCCTCGGCACAGGTTTTCGTCCGCCCCTCAGCCCGCTTTACGCCGCCGCCATTGCCAAGATGAATGCCGCTGCCGCTCCGATTGTTGCCGTCGACATTCCCTCGGGCGCCGATCCCGATGCCATGCAGCCACAAACCACCATCGTCAAGGTCCACGCCGATGCCATCGTGACCTTCACCGCGCCACGTCCGGCGCACGTTTTCACGGCGCTCACCCGCGGGTCCGGTGGGACCATCACGGTCGCGCCCATCGGCT
>JBGPFV010000135.1:0-6854 GCA_041483535.1 Terriglobia bacterium
CGCCTGGATGCGCTGTTGGCGGCGGCGGTCATGTCCTTGCAAGCGGTTAAGGCAGTCGAAATTGGAAGTGGGATTCAGGCAGCGCATTCGCCGGGGTCTGCCGTGCATGACGAAATCGGTTATCAAAGCGGCTCGGAATTTGCCGGCTTCACGCGCACCCGCAACAACGCGGGGGGCATGGAGGGTGGCGTCTCCAACGGGCAGGAAGTCAGGGTTCGCGGTTATCTGAAGCCGATCTCCACGTTGCGCCGTCCATTGCAGTCGGTGGATTTTGCGACCCGCGAGCCGGTGAAGGCGGCGTACGAACGCTCGGATGTCTGCGTGGTGCCCGCCGCCGGCGTGGCCGCCGAGGCCATGGTCGCGCTCACGCTGGCGCGCTGTGCTCTTGAGAAATTCGGCGGCGACTCGATGAAGGAAACAAAGCGAAACTTCCAAGGCTATCTGGAACAACTGAAGAACTATTAGAGCTTGTTAGTAAGTGGTTTTGGGAAATGGCTTTGGGAAGGGCACGGCTTCAGCCGTGCCACTACCGACCGATGGAAATGCGGGCTTTAGCCCCTGAGGGCCGAACTCTCCGAGCTGAAAGGCGTTTATCGGAATCCAGTGCCGTGTCCCACAAAGTGCGCGGCATGAAGTTACGACCAAAACGAGAAATATGATTTATCCCATTGTGAAATTCGGCGATCCGGTCCTCGACAAACCCGCAGCCGAGGTGACCAGTTTCGACGACGAGCTTAAGAAACTTATTGCAGACATGTTCGAGTCGATGTACGCGGCTCGCGGCGTGGGCCTCGCGGCTCCGCAGATCGGCCTTTCGAAACGAATCGCTGTCGTGGATGTGACATTCAAGGAAGACCCCGGTGGCAAACTGGTCCTGATCAATCCGGTGATCGTCAACAAAGAAGGCCGCCAGCGGGGCAGCGAAGGCTGCCTAAGCATTCCCGAATTTCGCGAGGACGTTACCCGCGCCAAAACCGTAACCGTGCGCGCGCAGGATCTGAGTGGCAAGGTTTTCGAGCACACCGGAGAAGACCTGCTGGCGCGCGCCCTCCTGCATGAAACCGACCACTTGAACGGCAAGCTCTACATCTCACACGTCAGCGCGCTGAAGCGCGACCTCATCAAGCGCAAGATCAAGAAACTGGTGAAGGCGGGAGAGTGGTAGTGACCCTTCTCATGAATTGTCATCCTGAGCGAAGCGAAGGACCTGCTGTTCGCCGCGAATTGCAGACGCTGCCATCGCTCTGCTCCGGATGACAAAGTCTGGTGAATTAGGATCCATCCATAGCGGCCGCATATCTATGATTCTGGTTTTCAGTGGCACGCCTAGTTTCGCTGTCCCAACCTTAGAGAAATTGGCCGGCGCCGGTCATTCCATCCCGCTCGTGGTCACCCAACCCGATCGGCCCCGCGGGCGCGGCATGCAATTGGCCGTTTCCCCCGTGAAGGGTGCGGCCATCCGCCTGGGCCTTGCCGTCGCACAGCCCGCGGCCATCAAGAACAACGCCGAATTCCGCGACCAGCTTGCGGCGATTCACCCGGACGCAATCATTGTCGTCGGCTATGGCCGCATCATCCCACAGTGGATGATTGATCTTCCCCGGCTCGGAAACCTGAACCTGCATGCGTCGCTGCTGCCCAAGTATCGCGGCGCAGCTCCCATTCAGTGGGCGATCGCCAGCGGTGAATCCGTCACCGGGGTTACCACCATGCGTATCGACGCGGGGCTCGATACCGGAGACATACTGATGCAGCGCGAAATTCCCATTGGTGCCGAAGATACCGCCGAGACGCTGGGCCCGAAGCTGGCGTCGATCGGCGCGGATCTGATGGTCGAAACTCTGCGCGGGCTCGACAGTGGTCAAGTTCGCCCGGCCCCACAAGAACATTCGCAAGCCACACTCGCGCCGATTCTGAAAAAAGAAGATGGCCGCATGGACTTCGCTCGCTCCGCAAGAGACTTGTTCAATCGCTTGCGCGGATTCCAGCCGTGGCCGGGAGCGTTTACGATCTTTAAGGGAAAGACGCTGCAGGTGCACCGCGCTCAACCCGCGCAACCTGTGGTTAAGTTGACGCCCGGCGACGTCGGGGTCGAAGGAACACGCCTGTTCGTCGGCTGCGGCAAGAACGGTGAATCGGCGCTGGAGTTGATCGACATTCAACTCGAGGGCAAGCGCCGCATGACCGCGCAGGAATTCATCAACGGCTACCGGCCCCAATCTGGCGACCATCTGGGACAATAGGCTACCGATGCCCGTTTCTCCCGCTCGCGCCGCTGCTTTCGAAATTCTTCTGCGGGTCGAGCGCGAGGACTCCTACGCCGCCGAACTGCTCCATTCCGCTCCCCTCGCGAAGCTTTCCGATCGTGATCACGGGCTCGCCACCGAGCTGGTGATGGGAGTTCTCCGCTGGCAGTCTCTGCTCGACCAGAGGCTGGCCGACGCATCGTCGCAAAAGATCAAGCGGCTGGACGGCGAGGTTCTGGCTGCATTGCGTCTCGGTGTGTATCAATTGCAGTTTCTCTCCAGAGTTCCAGCGCGCGCGGCGATCTTCGAAAGTGTGGAACTGGTCAAAGCGGCGCGAAAGCGTTCGGCGGCTTCGTTCGTAAATGCGGTTCTCCGGAAAATCGCCCAAGACCGCGCCGAAGACATCTTCAAGAAGATCGGCAGATCGCCCGACGCGATCACGCTGGCGCAGAACGCCGCTCATCCCCCGTGGCTGGTGGCACGCTGGGCCGAACACTATGGACTTGAAGCTGCACGGCAGATCTGTGCCAGCGACCAGGCAGTGCCAGCCACCGCCATTCACATTCACGACGATCAATTTGATGCCGATGCGGAACTAGCCGCGGCAGGCGTGCAGCTCTCGCCGGGCCGGTTGCTATCGGCGGCACGGCGCGTTCTTGCCGGGGACGTGACTGGATCGCGCGCCTACGCGGAAAGCCGCGTCTCAATCCAGGATGAAGGTTCGCAACTGGTTGCATTGCTGGCAGGCGGCGGGAAAATGATCCTGGATTGCTGTGCCGCACCCGGCAGCAAGACTGCCTTGCTCGCCAGGCGCAACCCGCACGCCAAAGTGTTGGCCACGGAGTTGCATCCTCACCGCGCGCGCTTGTTGCAGAGCTTCCGTCGCTCGCCGAACGTTCACGTAGTCGCGGCGGACGCGCGTCATCTGCCGTTCGCTCTCGCCTTCGACCGCATCCTCGCCGACGTTCCTTGTTCCGGCACCGGCACTCTCGCCCGCAACCCGGAGATCAAGTGGCGGCTCAAGCCCGAAGACCTGCGCGATCTTCAGTCGCGGCAGGTAGCCATCCTGAAGTCCGCCCTGGCCCACCTTGCGATTCGCGGCCGGCTCGTTTATTCCACGTGTTCGCTGGAGCGTGAGGAAAACGAATCTGTGGTGGAAGCTGCCCTCGAGGGCACGGCGGAATTCAAGGTAGCCGATTGCAAGGGAGAACTGGAACGGCTGCGGCAGTCTGGCGAGCTTTCTTCCGAACTTTCTTCCGAACTAGGCTGGAAGGATATCGCGTCGCTTCTGGCCGGACCCTATCTGAGAACAATTCCCGGCGTGCATCCTTGCGACGGCTTTTTCGCGGCGCTGATTGAGCGGCGATAGTCCATGATCGCGTAGGCACAGCCGCCCCCGGCTGTGCGGGCGAGCGCAGCTCGCCAGTTCTAGCGGACTTCGAAATTCACCGCGCTGCCCGCCACAATTTTCTGTCCCGGGGCTGGAGCCTGGGTCACGATCATGCTCGCTGCGCTGGGCTCGGAGACCGTGGACGGCGCAACCGGCGCGGCTTGCGGCTCACCGGGCGACGGCGGCGAAAGTGGAAGCACGCTGACTTTACCAACCTTGATGCCCGCATCCTGTAGAGCCAGCATTGCGCTGCCCAGCGGTTGTCCGGTGAGGTTCGGCATTACATAGACGGGCGTCTCCGCACCGTCGCTGACCAGCAGACTAATCTTTGGCGCCGACACGCCGCTGGCATTCGCCGGCGGACTTTGCGAGATCACCCGGTCCAGCGGCGCATCCGGCAAATGGAGGTGTGCAATCGAACCCAGGCTGAGCCCTCGGCGACTTATGTTCAACTCCGCGACCCGCTCACTCCCTCCCGTAACGTTGGGAATCGCCACCCGCTGCGGCCCCAGACTTTGCGCCACGCGGACGGACCAGCCTCGCCGCACCTTCGTCTCCGGCGGCGGCATCTGGCTCATGATTTTTCCTTCAGGAATGTCAGCGCTGTAGAACTGCCGTTCGACTACAACTTGCAGACCCGAAGCCGCGCCCGCGCGCTCGGCCTCGAATGGGCTCATGCCCACCAGTTTGGGGATAGTCACCTCGCGCCCGTGGATCGCCAGCCGCATGGCCGTGAGCGCCGAGATCAGCGCCACCGTCATCAGGACCAGAACCAAAAGCAGCATGCGGAAGAACTGTCGCATTGCTGAGGATTATAACGTCCCCGTAGAGACGCGGCTTGCCGCGTCTCCCGCAGCGCCGAAGTGCAGACGGGGCTTGCACCGTCTCTACGGTGGAAGAATTTCCGCGTACATGGCCTCGCGATCAGTTTTGATTCGCGCTCGACGCGGGGCGCGATAGTGGCGCTTGCCCGATCTGCTGTCCCACCCATTCGTGGATGCGTGTGCCGAGCACGTCCATCGGAAGCGCACCGCCCCCCAGAACCTCATCGTGAAAGGCGCGCAGATCGAATTTTCCGCCCAACTGATCTTTCGAGTACTGGCGGAGCCGCAGAATTTCGAGCTGTCCGATTTTATAGCCGAGGGCCTGCGCGGGCCACGCCATGTAGCGGTCGGTTTCGCTCTGTACCTCGGGCTCATCAATCGCCGAGTGATCATGGAAGAAATCAACCACCTGCTGCCGCGACCAGTGTTTGTAGTGGAAGCCGGTATCGACGACCAAACGAATCGCCCGCAGCATGTCATCCTGCAAGTGCCCGTAGTAGCTGTACGGATCCTGAAAAAAGCCAGCTTCCTTCCCCAGTCGCTCCGCATACAGCGCCCAGCCTTCGGTATACGCGGTGTAGTTCTCCTGCTGGCGGAAGGGCGGCAGTTCGGGTAACTCCTGTGCGATGGCAATCTGCAGATGATGGCCGGGAACCCCTTCGTGATAGGCAGTTGTCTCAATGTCGAGGGTCGTCCGCTTCGCGAAATCGCCTGTGTTTACCATAACGTGTGCCTTGCGCGATCCGTCCGGCGTTCCCTGCACATAGTGCGTGGAGGCTTCCTTCTCGCGAAACTCCTCAATCGGCATCACTTCCAGCTTGCCCTTGGGCAAACGGCCAAACAGCTGCGGAAGTTTTGTGTACATCTCGTCGATGTGCTTCCGGTAGAGGTCAAGAATTTCTTCGCGCGAGTGCGTATGAAGCTTGGGGTCGTTTTTGAGGGCCACGTAGAAGGTCTTCAGGTCGGGATATCCGAGCTGGTGAGCGACTCCCAGCATCCGGCCTTCGATCTCCTTCACCTGCTCCAGCCCGATCTGATGGATCTCTTCGGGTGACAGATTTGTGGTCGTGCTCTCCTTTACGCGGAACGCATACCAGGCCGCACCGTCCGGCAGAGACCAGGCTCCTGGCTCCGCTCTTCCCTTCGGTGCATATTCGTCGCGGACGAAGGCCGTGAACTTGACATAAGCCGGAATCACCGAATCCTTGATGCCGGCCAGTCCTGCCTCGCGCAGACGCTTGCGATCGGCTTCGGGAACGGCGTCGGGAAACTTGTCAAAAGGATGAGTGAAGGGGCTTTGATCTGGAGCCGTCGTGGCGATTCCGTTCGCCTGTGTCACCACCTTTTCCAGCAAAATCTTTGGCGGAACACGCCCCTCGGCCAAGCCTTTCCGCATCTGCTCGATGGTCTGGTCAAACAGCCGCGGAAGCAGCTTGAGCCGCGTGATGTAGTCTTCGTAGTCCTTCACACTCTCAAACGAAAGAATGCTGACCAGTTGCGGCGCATCGATGTGAATTCCGCTCGCCTGGTTCACCGGCATTTCCCACGGTTTGAAGCGCGCGCCTTCCAGATTCATTTTCAGGTCGCGAACCATGAGCTGTTTGTTCAACGCTTCCTGCTCGGGAAAGCCGGTGGTGTCGATCGCATCGAAGCGGTCGAGGAAGCGGCGAGTCTGTTTGAGATCGTCGTCTATGGCTTGCTGGGAGAAGTCGTCGAGTTTGTCGTTGTAGCGCTTGTCGCCCAGGATGGAAGCGTAGATTGGGTTGGTGCGCATGGTGTATTCCCACTGCTCGTGCAGCAGGTCGTTCAGCGCTTTGCGCCGCGCTTCGAGATCGGCAGGTGGATTCGCGGCGGCCACGGTGGCCGGTATCAGCAAGGCAGCGGCTAGCAGGCAGATCAAAACTCGCATGGAAACTCCAGGTGACAATTTTGTTAGCGTTGAGGCGCACATCAACAGACTGGCCTGTGTTGTTGGACGAATACGCACGCGGATGGTGATCCGTTCCACAGAAATCATTTCCCGGCGTTCGCACGAGCACGCCGCAGTCCGGCGGCAACGCCTTGCCGCACTGCGCGCCCGTATCCGGCGGCGTCCATTGCGGTTGCAGTCGCCGCCGCAATGCCGCCAGGAGTGGCGGCCTCTGCGAGCAGCGACTCTAACGAATATTTCCCATCGCGCCAGGCGATGATCCCGTCCGCCAAGGCATGCGCGCTCGCCAGCAGCGCCGTGTTTCGATCAAGACCTGCCTCTTGCCCAGCGCGCGCCAGAGTGGCGAGCGCGTGATAGCCGTGGCTGCAGGAGTAGGTCACGGTGAACGCATTGAACTTGCTTTCCGGGATCTCGACAACCTCGCCGAAGTTCGAGAAAAGATCCTGGACGCGTTTGCGATCCGC